>NZ_JADPKF010000099.1:0-109218 GCF_023073815.1 Bradyrhizobium sp. 157
CGCCGTCGGCCAGCGGTCGCTGAGCCTGCCACTCGTCGGATCCTGTTGCCAGGGAGCCGTGCACTAACACCACGGGCACGCCCGCCCCCCATGATTCTATGAACAGGTCGCTCATTGTTGGACTCCTCCTTTGGCCAGCCGGTGGTTGAACTCAGCTCGCTTCTTGGCATCCGTTTACGATGGAACGCCCCACCGTTGTCCGCAATGGGGTCGGGTAGTGACCTTCTCTACGTCGAGAGCGGCTGTCAGGAGTTGGCACTTTTCGGACCTGACAGGCCGGACTGACGAAGTCTGTTTATAGGGGCAAAGCAGCCCTCGTCGATGCGGGCGTCGACTTCCGAAAATGGCCCAAAGCGGACGTTCGAACTTACGCCCAAGGCTACGGCAGCGGAGTGATCGCGATCCGGTCGAAACGGGTCACGCTGTCGGCCTTGGTCCAGAGCGCAACCCCGCCTGCTTCAGCAAAAGTGCGATCAGTTACGCTGAACAGCGCCTTGCCGTCATAGGATATAGAGAACCGGTCGCCCTCGGCGCGCAGACCGAGACTGTGCCATTCGTTCGCCGTGATCCGCAAATCGGCGCCCTTCAATTGCTCGCGCCTGCCTTGGACGACGCGATAGAAGCGGACATTGTCTTCCAATGCGTTGGCGCGGACGACATAGTAGTTGTCGGCGTCCTGGAGCCGCACCACGATGCCCCCGGCCTGATCGATCCTGCCGGCGACCGCCTTGAAGCGGAGTTCGACCGCCACATTGGCGGCGGAAAAGCTCTCGTGAATCGCGAGCGGGAAGCGGTAGTCCGTGCGATCGGTGCTAGTCTGCTCGATCGCCCGCCCTGCGGCCGCGGTCGGATCGGCGGTAACGGTCCATTCGCCTTCGGCTCCCCGTCCGGTCTGCGCGAAGGTGAATCCTGCAGGCCGTGACCCCAGCGTCAAGCGATCGATAGCGATCATGACGGCTCCTGTTTGTGCGAACGCGAACAGTCCCACGTCCGCGAGGAAACAAGCGGCGAGAAACGCGAGGAGAGCTGGTCTGATGGGACCAGCCCGATATCCGCGGATCCATGGAGAACATTGGATTGTCATTTGCTGTCGCGCCACGCACGCTCATACAAAGAAAACTTGCGTATTTCTTCGACGACCGTCTTGGACATGCCGATGTCGGCTAGCAGCCGGTCATCAAGTTCGAGAAGTTCCCTGTACTGCCACCGTCGTTCCCACCACAGTGCTACTCGGGCCAGCCACGCAAGCAGGATTTTCCAGGACCATCCAAGATCCGGAAAAACGGGTGAAGCTACGCCGAGAGTGTTAGTTGAATTACAGGTCGTGCTGCCGCAAGACATGTTTCACCTCCGTAATGGAGCGAAACAACGCTTGGCTGCGGGAGCTCATCGGGCGGTTGTCAATGGCCCGAGTGATTTCTGTATCATACCCACCCTTGGTGCTCAAGCGATAGTAAACGAGCATCAACTCATGAAGTCGCCGTGCGGCTTGCCGCGCCTTATCATCTCCTGGCAATACGCATAGAGCGCGTCGTAGACGATCCACTCCGCCGCATTTTGTGCGTGGTCATCCTTGAAGCCGAGATGCCGGAAGCCTTCGGCGACAGCTTCCAGGCCCGGTCCTTCCGGCTGATGGTACAACGTGTTGTCGGTGTCGGCGCCGTTAACGATCCGCCCCAGCAGCACCAGAGCGGGGTCGCCGGTGAGTTTGTACTTCTTCAGGATTGCTTCGAACGAGCATTCCTTGCCGTGATGGCCAAGCTCGACGTCTTTGACGTCGTAGGGAATGGCATCGAGGCGCTTAGTCTCCGTCATCACCTTCTCCGCAGGCACAAACACGAACTCGGCGTCCTTATCGACGAACTTCTTGATGAGCCACGGGCAGGCGACCCGATCTACCTTGACCTTTTCGCGGGTGATCCATTTCATGCTGAGTCTCCTTTGCAGTCTTTGTGTCCGCACGGACATCAGGCGTCCGAAAGGACAAGAATTCCGCCATGCGTGGGCGAGATCACGTACAACTGGTCCGGTGGCACCAGCACAGTCGTATGAGCGTCGGCGCCGGTAGCGGTCTGCATGCCGTGACCGGTGCGAGGATCGACGGTTTCGACAAGCCCGGGCTCCCCGATCGCGACGTGAACCACACCGGTTGCCGGGTTGAAGAACGTGACATCGGGCGGGCCGGCGATCGGCCAGACGTTGGTGATGTCACCCGAGCGGCTATCGACTTCGACCAGCGCGCCGTCGTCGCAGGCCGCGTAAAGGCGGCCGGCGGCATAGTCGATGTCCAAACCATGCGCGCCGCCCGAAGGCAGCCGCCATTGGGCGATCGGGCTCAGATCGGGCAGGCTCGCGACGAGAATCATCGAGGGTTCGCGGATGCAGAGGAACAGCCGTTCGGCCGCAGCATCGGTGACACACCAGCGCGGGCGGCCCGGCAAGTTCAGTGTTTTCCGGCTGCCGTCATGCAGGTGGAACGCTTGCAGGGTCGGCGGGTCGCGCTCATCCCCGATACAGGCAACGATGCCAAGCGACAGCCGTTTGACGATCGCCGCGCCGTTCGGTCTCGCGCCGGTCTCGATCACGGCTTTGGTTTGCAGCGTCGAGGCGTCCAGCCAGGCAAGCGACGCCGAGCCGCGATTGGTGACGAGGACTTCTCCATCGTCGGCAACGGCGCCGGCCGCGCCGGGAAATCCCGGCAGCGTCGCGATGTGACGCCCAGCGTCGTGATCGATCACTTCGATTGTGCTGCGCGCGGTGTGCGCAATGAAGACGCGGCGGCTCTTGGCATCGAAGACGCCGTGATCGAACGCGCTGCCGGTCGCGCCCGGTATTTCGATCACTCTCACGGGCTTCAGCGACACGATAACCTCATGTCACCGCGCAACGTTTGTCCAATGGCTGGCGAGTGTCCGTCCACGTGCAATCACCTCCAAAATGCGGAGCGTTGCACAGGGCTTGGACGGCGGGCCGTCTGGCGGGGAGCCTGTGTTTTCCCCGTATTCTGAAACCTAGCGACGACAATCCTCGACCGCAAGGTGTCTCGTTGTCGGCTCGCTCAGTATTTCGGGCGGTGCGAATTCGCCCATTCACGGGCGTGTTCGATCGGCAGGCGCGTGACGGCGGCGCGCACCTTTTGCGTCGCCGGCAGATTGTCCATCCGTTCCCGCCAGCGGCAGAATGCCGGGAACTTCGGATACATCGACTGCCCCTCGGCGGTCAGGCTGAACGCAAAGGTGGCCGGCAGCAGATAGAAGTCCGCGATGGTGAGTTCCGAGCCGAGCAGGAAGTTTTCGCCGTGCCCAAGCTGGCGCTCGGCGACCGCAAGCGCGTTTTCGACCTTGGGCAGCGCATGCGTGACGACCTTCTCGTCGGATGCAATGCCGAGCTCGGGAAAAACCAGGCGCTCATGGGTCACATGGTAGATCATGTAGGGGTAGAAATAGGAATTGACCGCGCTGATCCACTGGTTCATGCGCGCCCGCGCGCGGGCATCCGTTGGCGTCAGGCGCGCACCGTCGAAGGCTTCATCCACATAGGTGGCGATCGCGCTCGTCTCATAGACGGTGAGATCGCCGTGCCTGAGGATCGGAACGCGGTTGAACGGGTGCAGCGCCAGATGGTCAGGCTTGCCCATCACAGGCTCGAGGTCGTGAAAACTGTAGGCCACGTCCTTGTGCGTCAGGATCAGGCGGACGATGTTTACGAACGTGCTGCGCGGAAAACCGTAGACGATCGGATCGGACATCTCGTTTCTCCTGTGAATTGTTAGTCAGCGCCAGAATGGCTTGGCGGCTTCGTCCAGCGCCTGCTCGCGCGTCAGGCCGAGGTCGTCGAGAAAGTGCTTGTCATCGGCAAGCTCCCGCAGCGCGAGGCGCTGCCGGCGTCGTTCGGCCCAGTCAAGCCATCGATGAATGGCTGTTGCCAGTCCGGAATTTGATTGATGACTTCGGGCAGGTGGATCACCCGCCTGGAGCGCCGGGAATGCGTGGCGATCGGTCATGAAAGTTGACATCGACAAGCTCCAAGTCTCGTGAAATGCTGCGTTGGAGCCGCTCTAATAGTGTCGGCGGGGTTTTTCCCGCAAAGCATCCTTTCTCGTGCCTGCCCTAGTTTTCCTCATGAAGTCGGTACAATGCGCCCGCGCCTTCCACCATTGAACGCCCTGAAAAGCTTCGAAGCCGCGGCCCGGCATGAGAGTTTTACGCGCGCCGCGGAAGAGCTTTGCGTGACGCAAGGTGCGGTCAGTCACCAGGTCAAGGCGCTCGAAGCCGAGCTTGCCGTCAAGTTATTCAACCGGGAGCGTCAGCGCCTCATTATCACCGAGGCAGGCCGCGACTACCTCACCGTCGTGCGCGACGCGCTGGATCGCATCGCCATCGGTACAGAACGGCTGCTCGAGCGGCAGAACGCCGGCGTTCTCACAGTAAGCACGTCGCCGGATTTTGCCGCCAAATGGCTGGTGCATCGACTCGGTCACTTTGCCGAGGCGCATTCCGGCATCGATCTGCGGGTGTCTGCGACGCTGCATCACGTCGACTTCGCGCGCGAGGAAGTCGACCTGGCGGTTCGACATGGCGACGGCAATTGGCCCGGCCTCGATACGGTCAGGTTGAGTCCGGAAAAACTATTCGCCGTATGCAGTCCAAAGCTGCTGTCCGGGCGCCGTCGTCTGAGCAAGCCCGCCGACATCCTCAAGTTTCCGCTGATCCACATGGACAGTCGGGCCGACTGGAAAAACTGGCTGCAGGAGGCAGGCATCGACGATGCCGACGTTACGCACGGCCCGGTGTTGAACCGCGCCAGCATGGTGATCGACGCCGCCATCAATGGGCAGGGCATCGCGCTCGCGCGCACGACACTGGCGGCATGGGATCTCATTAATGGTCGGCTGGTACGGCCATTTCCGCAATCGCTGCCACTGTCCCGGACGTACTGGATCATCTGCCCGAAGGCGACCGCGGCGCTGCCAAAAATCGTGACCTTTCGCGACTGGTTGCTCGCAGAAGCCGCAAGCGATCTGCGCCAGCTCCAGAAGAAAGGGCGGGCGGCCCTCACGACGTAGTCCGAAAAGTTCCAGTCGTCGCTGGCAAAAAATGCGCACGGGCTTGTGATTTTCGCCGCAGCCGATTCCTTGCACGTGCGATGCGCTCCGCGGTAGAAGAGCCGCGGGGACATGCAGACTCCCCATCAGACGGTGATCGTCCAAGCTCTGCGCAGCACTCGCTTTGTCGAGGAGGTTGCGTATGGACGAACGAAGGCCACGCACATCGGTTGCGACGGCGAGCTCCGATACGGAACTTGCGAACATTTCCGTGCTGCCGTCCAGTCAACCCGGCCACCAGCCCGTCACTGTCGATTCGACCGTCGTCTATTGCGGCAACGCCGAAAGCGTTCGCGAAGGGTTCTCTCTGGCGCTGAGCTTGATGCAGACGAGCGGTAGCCTGCTCATGCCCGATGCTGCACAGCCTGTCGGCAATCTCATCCTGGAGGACAGATAGATGCGCATCCTCAAATATCTCGCCGCATTGCTCGTCGCGGTCTCACTCAGTGCGGCGGCAAGGTCGCAGGACATCGACTGGCAGAAGGTCGATGATGTCATGGGCAGAAAGGCGGCGGTGACTGGCGACGTGCACCGCTACGGATTCCCACGCACCGACCTCTCCGTCACGCTCGACGGCGTTGCGATCAAACCGGCGCTCGCGCTGGGCGGCTGGGTCGCGTTCAAGCCGGCCCATGGCGGAGTTATGGCAATGGGCGATCTCGTGCTGCTGGAGACCGAGATCAATCCGGTGATGCTCAAACTGATTGAAGGCGGGCTTGAGATCACCGCCGTGCACAATCATGTGCTGCGCGCCAGTCCCGCGACCTTCTACATGCATGTCGGCGGTCATGGTGACCCCGTCAAAATTGCGGCGGTCATTCGCGATGCGCTTTCAGCCAGCAAGACGCCGCTTACCGCGCCTGCGGCCGGCGCGCCGCCGCCGATCGATCTCGACACGGCGCAACTCGACCAGATCATCGGCGTCAAGGGCCAGAACAATGGCGGCGTCTACCAGTTCGCCGTGCCGCGCCGCGATCCGATCAGCGAAGGCGGCATGCAGCTCACGCCGGTCGGCCCAATGGGAGTCGCCGAGGCCATCGGCTTCCAGCCCACAGGCGGCGGCAAAGCGGCGATTACCGGCGACTTCGTTCTGACGGCCAACGAGGTCAATCCCGTCATCAGGGCCTTGCGAAGCAACGGGATCGAGGTAACCGCGCTGCACAGCCACATGCTGGACGAGCAGCCGCGGCTGTTCTTCTGCCATTTCTGGGCCAACGACGATGCCTTGAAGCTGGCGAAGGGCCTGCGCGCGGCGCTCGACAAGGCTGCGGTCGCATTGAACTAAGCGCCTGCATTGCCAGTTCTTGCATGAGATACAGGCATGCTGGCCGCGGGCCCCGTCACGGAGTTCTCCTGTTCGCAATCAAGAAGGAGTAGAGATCATGTCAGCACGAGCCTTCTCTCAAGCCGTCCTTTGCTGTCTTATGATGGTTGGCGCCTTCTCGCCCGCTCATGCCCTTACCCAAGAGGAGCTTGTGGCCAAGCTGCAATCGGCAGGCTATTCGCAAATCCGCGACATCAAATCCACCGCCGAAGGCACTTCCGTCAAGGCGACGAAAGACGGCAAGGATGTGTCCCTCGTCGTCGATAGCAGCGGCAAAGTCAAGGAGCAGCGCTAGGCGCCGCTCCAACGCTCTCCGCAGGATTGCCATCGGGCGAGAACTCTGTCACTGCCATTGCGCGTCATCGATCTGAGGAAATGGTACGGCGAGGAGCGTGCCATTGATGGCGTATCTTTTTCTGCGGGCGCGGGCGAGGTCGTCGGCATTATCGGACCGAATGGTGCCGGCAAGACCACGCTGCTGGAAACGCTCGTCGGCCTCCTTTCCGCTGAAGCAGGAGACGTTTTATGGCATGGCGAGCCGCTGCCTGCATCGGAACGCCGCAACGCACTCTTTTATCTGCCGGATGGCGTGCGTCCCTATCGCGATGAGGCGACTTTCCAGGTCGTCTCGTTTTTGCCGGTGTCTACCGGCAATCGAAGGCAGAAACCGCAGACACGGTCACGTCAGTGGGGCTAAGGCCCGTTCTCCACAAGCGCGTGCATGCGCTGTCGAAAGGGTACAACCGTCGACTGTTGCTGGCGCTGGCTCTGCTGGCGCCGCATCCTGTGTTGCTGATGGATGAGCCATTCGACGGCTTCGATCTGCGGCAAACGCGCGAGATCGCCGACGTGCTCCGCAACCATGCCGCTCACGGCCGAACATTCATTCTCGCCGTTCATCAGCTGGTCGATGCAGAGCGGGTCTGTGACCGGCTGATTCTGCTCGCCGACGGCCGAGTTCGCGGATCCGGCACACTGGACGAATTGCGCACACAAGCCTCGCTGCCTGCCGGTTCGCTGGAGGACATTGTTCTTGCACTCACCTAAGACATATGGTTGGCGCGCCGCGCCGCTGTGGCCGAAGGAGCTGCGGGAAATTACCAATGGTCGGGCGCTGTGGACGATATTGCTGCTGCTGTGCCCGCTGGTTGGCTACAGCTTTTTTCAGGCTGTTTCGCTTTGCGGCGAAGCAAGCACGGCGGCGCTGCAATCGCCGGTCTTGGCAAACAGCCTCTCGCCGCTGGACGGCATTCTGGTGCCCACGCTTGGCTCGTTCTACGTGGCGGTAACCCTGCTGTTTCCGTTCGTCTCGGTCCAATGGGGCTTGCTGTTGTCAGCTGCTTTCGCGGCCGGCATGACCCTCACGATTGCACTCTTCCACTGGCGGCGGTGTTCGCGCAGACATGGCTTCTGCCCCTCGTTGTGCGCACGGAGACGATCCGTATCCGTGCCGCATCGGCACTGGAAGCCCTCGCGGCTATCGCGGTGATCATGCTCGGAGCCTGGCCTTTAGTGTCGAACTGGTGAGTTTCGGCTCCGCATGAAGCGACTTGCGCGTCCACCCTTTCACGAGGGTGACCGCAGCCTCTATCGGGAATGCCAGATCATGCACATCGTCCAGAGCCTGCCTGGGGGAATCTGTTCCCGGAATTTCCGCCCGAGCATGGGGTTCATTCGGTATTCCTAGCGCAAATGCGAGACGAGGGACCGCAACCGCCGAGAAACCCGAGAGGCAGAAGATGAAAATGATCCGCCGTGAATTGCTTTACCTCGCTGGAGCGGCAGCAGCGCTGCCATATGTGCCAACGATCGCCCGGGCTCAGACGCAGACAGCGCCAAAGCTCACCCAGATACTCCGAAAAGATCTAGAAAGTCAGGGCGAAACCGTCCAGGAGACGATTGTCAGTGTCGTCGACTTCGCACCCGGCACGGCCGCTCCATGGCACAAGCATCCCGGTGCGCAGGAATTACTTCACGTGTTCGAAGGAAGCCTTGTCGTGGAAATCGAAGGAGCGGCCGTGACTCGGCTGAACGCCGGAGAAGCAGGAATCATCGCGGCTGATCTCGTCCATCTCGCCCGCAATGAAAGTACCAGCGCAAGCGTCAAGGCATTGGTCGTGCACAGCAGAGCCGCCAGGGACAAGCCGCTGGTTGTCGTCGTGAAGAACTGAAGTGATGCTGAGAAGGCGACAGGGTTAAGCGCACAATTCAACGTCCGCTTTAGAGGTCCGTCACGCTTCGAAACATGGCGAATGGGCTTTCGCTCTCTACTTTGCATGGGGTTGTTTTCGCGATTCTTAGTCTGGGCCCTGCGGTGTACCGCCGAAGAGTATCCGCACTGCGTCCGGGACACGAGATCGTTAGCTTCGCGCTAATGGCGAATCGATTTCGACTCCAACCCATCCCGATCGAGGCCGTGATCAGCGCTTGGACCGCGGCGCGGGGGCGGGGGCCGGCGCGGGTGGTTCGGGTTGCTTGGCCGGCGGCGGCTCGGTCTCCACCTTGCAACTCGACGCTGCGAGCGCGGCTTGCGCTTGCGGCATCAGCCCGGGCTCCGGCGCCAACGCCTTCAGCACGATCAGGCCTGTCGTGGTGGGAGAGTCGATGATCAGCCGGTCGGCGGCGGTGACTTCCTCATCCTCCGGCAATTCGGAATGCTGCGCTTCCGTCATCAGGTCGAGTTCGATCACTTTCCGGCCGGCCGAGCGGTCGTTGATGGCGTAATAGGCGACCTCGTTGCGCGTATAGAACGACACCGATGTGTAAGCCTGGCTGACCGGCACCGTGAGTTTCAGGGGGCCGTCCGTGAGGTCGTAGCGGCAGATCGCGACCGCAAAGGCGGGGTCCATGAACGGCATCGGCGCGTTGTTCGGTTCGGCGAGCGGCAGCGCCGTGACAGCGTTCTCTTTGGTCATCGGCGTCAGCCGCGAATAGGCGTCTTGCGTCGCGATGCGCGGCAGTGCCAGCACGCTGACGAGATGCACCACGCCGCCGAGCAGCACGCCTGCGATGATGGTGAACAGCAGCCGGATCATGGGCAGTTCACCGTGGAGATGGCGGGCATCGGCGCGTCGCGCTGCGTGCGCGTCGCAACGCCGACCGGCGTATCGTAAAGCCGCAGCATCAGCGCATAGCGCTCGATGCCGCCGGTCGGGAGCCAGTTGCCGGCCCGCGAGCGCGCCGCCACCCGGATCTCGAATCCGCCGTCGGAGCCGCGGACGATTTCCTGGCTGGTGAAGCCGTAGCGTTGCAGCGAATTGGCGACTAGATGCCCCTTGCGGTCGAACAGCGTCAGCGTCCAGAACCGGGCCGCCGGCGTCACCCCGCTGACGATGACGTCGCAGCGCCCGTCGAGCGGCTTCCCCTTGTCGTCGGTGGTGGCGGTAAAGGCGATGCCGTCGCCGGTGCCAACAGGCAGTTCACCGCTGCGGGCGATCGAGGCACGCGAATAGGGATCGATTTCGGAAGTGCCGGCCTTGGGCCGCGCGGTCCAGGCGCCGATGGTGAGCGTGCCGAGATCGGTGCCGCGCGTCGCCGTCAGGTAGGTCGAGCCAAGACCCACGGCCGTGGCAAGCGCCAATGCCAGCAAGGTGATGAAGATCAGTCGCACAGGGCAGTGCTCCGAACTCTCACGGCATCAAATTCCGCTTGAACCGGCTTCATCCGAAACCTGAAGCGCTTTTTCTAGCTTGAGCATGCCGACGCAGGCGCTTCGCGTCTGTTCCGAGGAGAGCCGGTTAAGATTCTGCCGGATCATGTTATTTAGTTCTTCCGCTCCGCTGGCGCAGCCTGCTCGCCGGCGGCTGCGACATAGTTCTCCGGAAATGCCAGCGCGCCTGATGTGACCGGCTTGGAGGGCTGCTTCTGGTCGTTGGACGAAGTCTTGCCCGCGGCCTTGCCGGCCTCGTCGAGCAGTTTCTCGACGCGCACCAGAATATCCGCGCCGCGCTTGGTCAATACCGGCGGCGGCCCCGGCTTGGTCTCCGGCACCCGTGCCGCGCCGTTGGCTGCGGCGCTGGCGGAAAGCGCGGGCTGCGGCAGCTTCGTGCCCATGCCGATGCCGGGGACTTCCTTCACCTCGACGCCCTGGTGCGCGACCACCATGACTTCGCGCCAGGTCTGCGCGGGCAGCGAACCGCCGGTCATGCGGTTGGTCGGCGAATAGTCGTCATTGCCGTACCAGACCGCGCAGGTGAAGTTGCCGGTGAAACCGACGAACCAGGCGTCGCGGTAAGCATTGGTGGTGCCGGTCTTGCCCGCAGTCGGAATGCCGTCGATCGCGGCGCGGCGGGCGGTGCCTTCGCTGACGACATGGCTCATCATTTCCGACATGTCGGCGGCGACGGAGGCGGGAATGGCTTGCACCGGCTTCTTGCCGTCGCGGTCGAAGCGCCAGACCAGGTCGCCGGCGCCGGTGCGCACTTCCAGCACCGCATGAGGTTTCACGGCCTTGCCCTTGTTGGGGAAGGTCGCATAGGCGACCGCGTGTTCGAGCACGGTGACCTCATCGGAGCCGATCGGCATCGACGGCGTATCCGGCAGGGGGGCGGTGAGGCCAAACCGGCGCGCCACCTCGGTAATCTTAGCGCGCCCGGCCTTGGCCGGGTTCGCCACCTTGCCGCCGAGCGCAATCGAGAGCTTCACCGGCACGACATTGATCGAACGGGTGATGGCCTGGGTCAGCGTCACCGAGCCGGAATAGGAGTGGCCATAGTTCTGCGGGCACCAGTTGCCGATGCAGACCGGGCCGTCGACAACGATCGAAGAGGGCTTGTAGCCGTTCAAAAGCGCCGTGGCATAGACATAGGGCTTGAATGATGAGCCCGGCTGCCGATAGGCATCTGTCGCGCGGTTGAACTGGCTCGAACCGTAGTCGCGACCGCCGACCATGGCGCGGACGCCGCCGTCGAGATCGGCAACCACGACGGATGCCTGCGTCGCGTGGTAGTCACGGCCGAACTGGCGGAGCTGGTTTTCAACCGTTTCCTCGGCGGCGCGCTGCACATTCATGTCGATCGCGGTGCGGACCACGAACACGCGCTCGGTATAGGATTTCGGGAAGGTATCGACCAGCCTGCGCATTTCCTCAAAGGCGTAGTCGAGATAGTAGTTCGGCGAGTTTTCGTCGCGGCGGTCGACGGCGAAGGCCGGGTTGCGCCGGGCGCCGAACACCTGGCCTTCGGTCATGAAGCCGGCATCGACGAGGTTGTCGAGCACGATGTTGGCGCGGGCGCGGGCGGCGGGCAGGTTGATGTGCGGGGCATATTTGGTCGGCGCCTTGAACAGCCCGGCCAGCATCGCTGATTCCGCCAGAGTGACGTCACGCGCCGACTTGTTGAAATAGAAATGCGCCGCGCCGTCGACGCCGAACGTGCCGCCGCCCATATAGGCGCGGTCCAGATATAGCTTCAGGATTTCGTTCTTGGTCAGCCGTGTCTCGAGCCAAATCGCAAGGAAAGCCTCCTTCACCTTGCGCTCGATGGTGCGCTCGTTGTTGAGGAACAGGTTCTTCGCCAATTGCTGCGTGATCGAAGAACCGCCCTGGCGCACGCCGCCGGCCTGCGCGTTGGTCACGAGCGCGCGCGTGGTACCGGGGATGTCGATGCCGAAATGGTCATAGAAGCGGCGGTCTTCGGTCGCGAGCGTCGCCTTGATCAGATTGTCGGGAAAATCTTCCAGCGGGATCGAGTCGTTGTGCTTGATGCCGCGATTGCCGATCGGGTTGCCGTAGCGGTCGAGGAACTGCACCGCGAGATCGGATTTCTTCAGCCAGTCGTCATCGGCGGTTTCGCGAAACGCAGGGACCGCCAGCGCCAACATCACGATCAGCCCGGCAAGGCCGATGGTGGCGGCTTCCGAAAACGGTTCGATGAAGACCCAGCGCTTCCAGCGGCCGACATAGAAGCGGTCCATGAAGGTGGAGTAGCGCTCGTACAGCTCGCGCAGGCCCTTGCCCGACGAGAACAGCGTCGAGTCGATACGCGCGTCGAGATCCAGAAAGAAGTTCCGGATCTTCTGCTTCAAGTCTGGAGGTACGATCTGGCGCACCGGAGCCCTTGATCTGTTCTAGTCGCGCCCGGCGGGGCCGGTCGGGACGTCTTGCTTGGACGTTGCGGCAAACCCAAGGCGCTTTTACGGCCTCGGGGACTCGCCATTGTTCTATCCGAGCGGGGGCTATAAACCAATGCTCTCGCTCACCATTTTGATGGTCAGCCCTAACGCTGCTGTAGGCTTTTGGCTCCGTAGTGAGCCCCGCTTGCGCCCCCGTCGGCGGACCTCCTAGAAGGGCCGCAACCGACCGACCCGAGAAAACGACTGATTGCATGACCGCGCCGCGCAAATCGCCTTCCGGCCAGGAGGGTTTCTTCTGGAAAACCAAGACGTTGGAGGAGATGTCCAGCGCCGAATGGGAAAGCCTGTGCGACGGTTGCGCGCGCTGCTGCCTGGAAAAGCTCGAAGACGAGGATACCGGGAAAATCTACTTTACCCATGTTTCCTGCAAGCTGCTCGATTCCGGCCTGTGCACCTGCAAGGACTACCAGAACCGTTCCGACAAGGTTCCGGATTGCGTCCGCCTGACACCCGAGAATGTCCGCAGCCTGACCTGGCTGCCGCCGAGCTGCGGCTACAAGCTGGTCGCCGAGGGACGCGATCTCTATTGGTGGCATCCGCTGATCTCGGGCGATCCCAACACCGTGCATGAGGCCGGCGTTTCGGTGCGCGGGCGGGTCCAGGGCACCGAGGACGAGATCCCCGATGAAGAGCTAGAGGACCACATCGTGCAATGGCCGGCCATGTTGCCGAAGCGGGCGAGGCTCAAGAAGCGGCCGAAGGTCTGAACGCAAGCCCTTTTCCGATCACGGAAACGCGACGACCTGCTTGCGGGATGCTCCTATGCGTGGAGGGTGCTGCCGCGAAGGGAAACGGCGCTCTATGGTGCCTCGCATATGGCGATTCCATCTCGGCGGCGTTGGCCGCGCAGAACAATATTGCGTTCGACATGAACCAGCACCAGCGGCACGGCCGTGAGCCTGCCGACCAGACGACATTGCCTGACGATATCGGCGGCGAACTCTCGCGCATCACGACAGAGGTCATCGAGATCAGCGATGCGCCGCCGATTGCGCCGCCCGCGCCGCTGACCCCGGACGAGGTCCGCACCATCCTGATGAGCCTGCTGCTGACGATGTTCCTGGCGGCGCTCGACCAGACCATCGTGGCGACGGCGTTGCCGACCATCGGCCGCCAGTTCAACGACGTCAGCAACCTGTCCTGGGTCATCACCGCCTATCTTCTGGCTTCGACCGCGGTCGCACCCGTGTTCGGCACGCTGAGTGACATCTACGGCCGCCGCGTCATGATCACGGTTTCGCTTGCCCTGTTCACGGTCGGCTCGATTCTTTGCGCGGTCGCGCCCAACATGCCGGTATTGATCGTTGCGCGCGGCCTGCAGGGACTTGGCGGCGGCGGCATCATGCCGGTCGTGCAGACCGTGATCTCCGACCTGGTCAGCCCACGCGAGCGCGGCAAGTATCAGGCCTATTTCAGCGGCGTCTGGATGGCGGCTGGGCTGATGGGCCCTGTGCTCGGCGGCGTGTTCGCCGAGCATCTGCACTGGTCGATGATCTTCTGGATCAACGTGCCGCTTGCGGTCGGCGCGCTGTTTCTGCTGCTGCCGAAGATGGGCAAGATCCCGGTGTTCCACCGCCGCCGCAAGGTCGACTGGCTCGGCGGCGTGCTGCTGATGGCGTCTGCCGTCGTGGTCATGCTGGTGCTCACCTGGGGCGGCAACCGTTACGCCTGGCTGTCGCCCGCGATCATGGCGATGATCGGCGCCTCGGTGGCGCTGGCGCTCGCCTTTGTCTGGCACGCGCGCAATGCCGAGGAGCCGTTCCTGCCGCTGCCGCTCCTTGGTGGGACAGTGGTGCCATACGCCATGGTGGCGGGTGCCTGCGCGCTTGGCGCGATCACCGGGCTGACCGTGCATCTGCCGCTGTATTACGAGGTCGTCTATCATCTGACCGCGAGCGAAGCGGGGCTGGCGCTGATTCCGCTCGCCGCGATCTCCACCTGTGGTGCCGCGATCGCCGGACGGACAATGGCGCGCGCCAAGCATTACAAGCGCGTGGCCATCGTAGGCACTTCGGCGGCGGCGATCTTCGGTGTGGTGCTGACCGTGACAGTGCTGCCGCTGTGGGGCTTACTGATCGTCCTGTCGCTGTTCGCGCTCGGGCTCGGCACGACGTTCCCGGTCAGCGTGGTCTCGCTGCAGAACTCGGTGGCGCGCCCGCAGATCGGCACCGTCACGGGCGCGATGAATTTCTTCCGCGCGCTGATGTCGTCGTTCACGGTCGCGGCATTCAGTGCGATCCTGTTGATGGCGCTGGGGGCGGGCATATCGCTCGGCGAACATCGCGGCCCAGCGAACGCGATCCCCGTCGCCGACATGATCACCGCATTCCGCTATGTGTTCGGCGCCGCCGCCGCGCTCTTGGCCTGCGCCGCACTTTGCATCATCGCGATGGAGGAGCGGCCGCTGGCCGGCCCCTCGACACCGGCGGAGATGGCAGAATAAGGGGGGGATCCCTCAGGTCCCCGGCCTTGAAACCTCGGTCTCCTTGCTGGTGATGAATTCCAACAGCACCGGGACGCCTTCATGCGTCTTCTGGATACCGCGCTTGATGGCGGGGATGATGTCTTCCGGTTTCGTCACCCGCTCGCCATAGCCGCCGAAGGCGCGCGCCATGGCAGCGTAGTCGCCGGAAATGTCGGTGGAACGGTATTTCTCGGTCGAGATCGGCATCACCTTCAGTTCGATCGCCATGGAAAAATTGTTCAGCAGGATCGACATGATCGGGATGCGTTCGCGCACTGCGGTCTCGAAATCCATGCCGGTGAAGCCGATCGCGGCATCGCCCCAGACATTAATGCAGAGCTTGTCAGGTTTTGCCAGCTTGGCGCCCATCGCAAGGCCAAGGCCGTAGCCGAGCTGTGTGGTCTTGCCCCAGCCGATATAGGACAAAGGCTCGACCGATTTCCAGAACGGCGAGAGCTGGTCGCGCGGGCTGCCGGCGTCGTGAGTGATGATGGTGTTGTTGATGTCGACGGTGTGCTGCAGGTCCCACAATACGCGATAGGGGTTCAGCGGCGCGTCGTTATGCGTCAGCTTCGGCATCCATTTCGCCAGCCATTCCTTGTGCGAGGCGGCGATCTCGGCGGCGACCGACGTCGCGTCGCGATCCGCGGTGACGCTCTTGCCGATCTCGTCCAGCAAGGCATCGAGAACCAGGGCGGCATCGCCGACCAGACCGACCTTGGCTTCGACATCCTTGTTGAGATGGTTCGGGTCGAGCGTCGAATGAATGATGGTCTTGCCCTTCGGCATGGCGATGCCGAACGAGGTCTCGGTGAACGAGCAGCCGATCCCGAAGATCACGTCGGCGTCGCCCAAAAATTTCGGCACCGCGCGCGGCACGGCAAGACCGCCCGAACCCAGCGATAGCGGATGCGTCTCCGGAAACGAGGACTTGCCGCCAAGGCTGGTCGTGACGGGAATGGCGAGGCGCTCGGCCAGCCGTCTGAGCTGCGGCCAGGCCTTTGCGTAATGCACGCCCTGGCCGGCATAGATTACCGGACGCTTCGCTGCGACGAGGAGGGCCGCGGCTTCCTTTACATGCACGGGATCCGCACCGTAGCGGGTGCGCAGCACCGGTGTGTAGTTCAAAGGTTCCGGCACTTCCTCGTTCCACATATCGGCGGGGATTTCGACGATCACCGGTCCGCCGCGGCCGTTCTTCAATTTGGTAAAGGCTCTGCGGAAAACGTTGCAGACTTCCGCCGCGATGTTGATCGGCTCGGACGATTTCGAGAACGCCTTCATTGCCTGGCTGGAATTGAAGTTCGGATCGATATTGGCGAGTCGTCGCGCGTAGCCCATCGGCAGCACCAGCACGGGGACGGATTCGCCGTAACATTGCGCCACGCCGCCCATCGCGTTCTCGGCGCCGGGCCCGTGCTGCATGCAGAACGCGCCGATCGAACGGCCCGAGGTGACGCGCGAAATGGCGTCCGCCATATGCACGCCGATGCGTTCCTGCCGCACCATCACCGGGCGGATATCGGCATTGGCGGCATATTCGATGAGATGGTTGACCGGATAGCCGCAGAGGATTTCGATTCCCTCCCGCTTCATGATTTCCGCAATGGCGGCGCCGAGCTTCATGACCGTCTTCTCCCCTCGATACAGGCCGGTTTGGTCCAGCCGATTTGCGACAGTTGGACAGGATTTTCCGGCTCGGTAAAGCGCGGATGGCGCGTACGTTGGGAAGTGCTGATATGCGTTTTTCCGCTCAAGCCAAAAGATGAGGCAAGCGGGGAGAATATTCTTGCTGTGAGCGCCCGAGCTTGAGCGAAAGTGGATCGTTTTGACTCGGCTTCGACGCTGCTGCGTTGCGCAAAAATCACAGCCGCCGGCCAACCGAAGCGGCTTCACGGTCTTGTCATTCTCACTGGAGATTTTTGCACTAGGTGTGTGCGCATGCATTTGCATGAAACGCGGGGCATCGCGGGACACAACTTGCAGAAGTCGCGGGGCATCGCGAACAGGAGACTGTAATAATGAAAACGGCGCGGACTTTAATTCTCAGCTCGGCGGCAGGGCTGATCGCCTTGGGTGGGGCACAGGCGGCTGACCTTCCGGTCAAGGCCAAGGCGGTCGAGTATGTCAGGATCTGCTCGCTTTACGGCGCGGGCTTCTTCTACATCCCGGGCACCGACACCTGCATCAAGATCGGCGGTTATCTGCGTGCGGACGTCACTTTCAACGGCGGGGCGCACGGCACCCCGGCCTGGAACGGCGACCTCGGCCAGCAAAACCGCTATCGCGATTCCTTTGTGGCCCGATCCCGTATGGCGCTGACGATCGATACCCGTACCGCGACCGAGTACGGTGTGGTCCGCACCTTCGGTCAGGGTGACTTCCAGTTCAACAATGTCGGCGGCGGCAGCGTCAATCCGACTCTGCCATTCAGTGCAAATTCGCTGTCGACCGCCGGCGGCGGCTATGTCGCGGTCGAATATGTCTTCATTCAGTTCGCCGGTTTCACCTTCGGTAAGTCCGCCTCGGCCTATGCCACGCCGTGGCAGGGTTTCCCGGGCAATATCAACTCCAACTTGCTCGGCGGCCAAAATACCGACACCGGTGTCAACAACATTCAGTATACTGCCGAGTTCGGAAACGGCGTGTCGGCCTCGATCGGTCTCGACGATCCGACCGTGTGGGATCGCACCGCTGTCTACAACCTGAGCATCCCTTCGGCGATCGGTGCCAACGGAACCGGATCGAACGCCTATGCCGGCGTGCACGCGCCCGACATCGTCGGCAGAATCCGGGTGGATCAGGCCTGGGGTCTGTTCCAGCTTTCGGCTGCCGCGCATGAAGTGAGCGGGTCGTACAACACGCTTGGCGCGGGTGCCGTCCCGACGGGGCTCTCCGAAATCAGCGGCCACCCCGAGAGCAAGTGGGGCGGCGCGGTGATGGCGGCGTTGCAGATCAAGAACATTCCGACCGGTGCGGGCGACGACATCAAGATCGACGCATCCTACGCCAAGGGCGCCACCAAGTACGTTATCGCCACCAGCGGCGCCTCGCCCAACTTCGCGATGTTCGGCGACAGCGGCTTCGGCTATCAGAGCGTTGGCTTCGGCGCGACCACCGATGGCGTCTACTTTCCGGGCGCGGCCGGCACCGGCGGTATCGCTTTGACGACGGCCTGGGGCGTCCGCGGAGCATTCAATCACAACTGGAATCCGTACTGGTCGACCAGCCTGTTCGGCAGCTATTCTGCCGTCAGGTATGACGGCGGAGCCGACGACAACCTGGTGGGTGCGGGGACCACGACGGCCAAGGGCGCTTATTGCAACGCCTTTGCGGCCAGCCATCCGGGTCAGACCGGTGTTGCCTCCGCGGCTGGCACCTACAGCTGCAACCCCGACTTCAACGTCTCGCAGCTCGGTGTCGTGACCCGCTGGACCCCGGTCAAGAACCTGACATTCTCGGGCGAAGTCCAATGGTTCCATCTCGACCAGAAGATGTCGGGCTCGTCGGTGTTCACGGCAACCGCTCCGAAGCCGAACGCGCTTTACGAGTTCAAGGATCAGGATACTGTCCTGCTCCAGTTCCGCGCGCAGCGTAACTTCTGAGAACATCCTCGGACCGGGCTATTGCCCGGTCCCTTGTTCAACGCCGCGGCGGGTGGGGTAACCACCTCGCTTCGCTGCGGCGGCTGAACATCGCCGCAATCAGGTCGAGTATCTGCTCCAAGATAGGGTAGTTCGCGGCCGCCGAGATGTCGGCGACGCGCTGCTCCTCGGTCTCGTCGTGCAAGAGACCGATGTAATTCCTTCCTGCTTCGCGCTTCTGCGCAATCATGTGCGCTCACTCCGCAAGACGCCGATCAGGGCGAGGGTGGCCGGTCGGCACACAATCGATGGTAAATTTTCCGTACCGTAGGATTCCGGGGCGGGATTCCTCGTCAGCCTTAATCAATCGTTCATTCTGTTCGGCAAGGCCTCTTCAACCGTTCCGACCTAGAGTTTAAGCAGTATGGCGCGGGAGAATTTCGGGGGAGCGTCGACAGGAGTTTGTCCATGCGTCGATTACTGGAACGATTTGTCGACGATGAATGCGGTGCTACCGCCATCGAATATTGCCTGATTGCGGCCGGCATCAGCATCGTGATCGTTACCGCCGTCAACGGCGTCGGCAGCATGCTCAGCACCAAATTCACCGACGTCAGCACCTCGCTCAAATAGCGGCAAGGCCGCACAGACATCATGCTGGAGCTGTTGTTTGGGCCGCTGTTGGTGACTGGGGGCCGCCAATCCTGACTTACGTCCAGCAAAATCCATGGCGCGTGTTCTCCGTCATATTGATCGCAGCCCTGCTGATCGATTGGATGGTCAACGACCGGTCGTCTGGCAATTGCGATGGCGGGTTGAACTTTGGCAGTGGGGACGGTGATGGCGGCGGGGATTGAAACCGGCGCTATTTGCCTTTCCCGTCCGCATTGAGAGCCCGCATCATCGCGATCCGCGCGAACATCAGCCAGCCGCCGCCGGTCTCCGCCGCGTTGATCAGATTCTCGACCGCGATCTGCCAGTGCGCCTCGTGCTGCACATCTTCCGGCAATGCCATGACATGGTCGGCGGCCTGCTGCAGCGTCACGAGCCTACCTCCGCCGCGAAGCGTTATCGGATCGTCGAACGGCGTCGACCACGGCATCGCGGCTGGATGCTATCGCGCTCCTTGCCCGATCATCCGGCCTTCTTGGTGCGGGCGGCGGTGCGCACCGGCTTCTCCGCCTTTTTCGGAGCTTCCTTCGGCGCTTCCTTGGCGGCGCGCTTGCCGTTGCCGCTGATTGGCAACAGCATTTCGCGCTGGCCAGCAGCAGCCTTGCGCGGCTTCTTGCCTCTGGATTTCTCTTGGGCCTTCTCCTGCGCCCTGGCAGGGGCGGCTTCCTTTTCGCTGGCGAGGCTGCGCTTGAGCGCGTCCATCAGGTTGATGACGTTGCCGGTGGTTTTCGGCGCCGCCTTGGTCTTTGTTGTCAGGCCGTTGCGCTTCTGGTTGATCAGGTCGATCAGCGCCTGCTCGTAGCGGTCCTCGAACTGTTCGGGCTCGAATGAGGCGGACTTCTGCTCGACAATATGCTTTGCCAGATCAAGCATATCCTTGGTGATCTTCACGTCCTGGATGTCTTCGAAATAGTCCTTCTCGCTACGGACCTCGTAAGGGTAGCGCAGCAGCGTTCCCATCAATCCCTTGTCAAGCGGCTCCAGCGCGATGATGTGTTCGCGGTTGGTCAGCACCACGCGGCCGATCGCGACCTTGTCCATGCTGCGGATGGTTTCGCGGATCACCGCAAACGCATCGTGGCCGACCTTGCCGTCCGGCACCAGATAATAGGGACGGATCAGATAGCGGCCGTCGATATCGGATTTCGGAACGAATTCGTCGATCTCAATGGTGCGGGTCGATTCCAGCGCGATGTCGTCAAGCTCGTCCTTCGACACTTCGATGTAGGTATCAGTGTCGATCTTGTAGCCCTTCATAATGTCTTCGTTGGCGACTTCCTCGCCGGTCTCGGCGTCGACCTTGGCGTATTTGATGCGGTGGCCGGTCTTGCGGTTGATCTGGTTGAACGAGACCTTCTCGGTGTCCGAGGTCGCCGGATAGAGGGCGACAGGACAGGTCACGAGCGACAGGCGCAGAAAACCCTTCCAATTGGCGCGGGGGGCCATGGGGATACTCCGAAAACGCAACAGACGGCCGGCAAGAATACCATCGGATGTCCCTGTCTCAAACATGCCGGGATACGGAATCTCGGAACGGCGTTAACCGTCGAGCGGGCGCCTTCTGCGGCGGGCCTGCGACCTTTTGAACACGGCGGCCGCGCGACATGGCCCAAACGCCCGGAACATCACTTTCGATCATGCGTTGCTTTCACAGGCGGTGTCGGAGCATTCGCTGACATTACAGGCACTTACTCGAAGAGGTCCCCATGGCAACGAAACGACATGGCCAGATCGTCGAAACCCCGACCGAGGCGCGCCAAGCTGAACCCGGTCCGTCCGTGCTTGCACTCCTGACGGTATCGACTGGGCTCGCAATTCTGATCCTTGGTATCGTCTGGTTCGTATTCTTCCGCACGTAAGGGACTGACCGAGGCTGCGCGGTGTTTATCCGCGCGGCTGGGAAGTGGGCCGCGCCCGTCGGGAGCCGTTGCCGTAAGGACCTGCAGGCCCCCCTTGGGGCATCCGATCGGGCATGTTAGGCGTTGGGCCTGCGGTTTGCGGGCGCGCCCGGCCCGCGGAAAGCGTCATGACGAAAAAGTCACACTGCCTGGTGTGCCTCGTTCATGGCCCGTTCACCCCGCTGAGCCTCATCATGAGAACTGATATTGTAGGGCTCACCATTGGAGGCCAGCTTGCGCCTGCTCGTTGTTGAGGACGATCCGGATCTCAACCGTCAGCTTACGACCGCCCTGACGGATGCCGGTTATGTGGTCGATCGCGCGTTCGACGGCGAGGAGGGGCACTATCTGGGCGACAGCGAGCCCTATGACGCCGTCGTGCTCGACATCGGGCTGCCGAAGATGGACGGCATCTCGGTCCTGGAGGCGTGGCGCCGCAACGGCCGCGCCATGCCGGTCCTGATCCTCACCGCGCGCGACCGCTGGAGCGACAAAGTGCAGGGTTTTGATGCCGGCGCAGACGACTATGTCGCAAAGCCGTTTCACCTCGAAGAAGTGCTGGCGCGCATTCGCGCGCTGCTGCGCCGCTCCACCGGGCATGCCCAGTCGGAACTGACCTGCGGCCCGGTCTCGCTGGATACCCGCACCGGGCGGGTCAGCGTCTCAGGCAATCCGGTCAAGATGACCTCGCACGAATACCGGCTGCTGGCCTATCTGATGCATCACACCGGGCGCGTGGTGTCGCGCACTGAACTGGTCGAGCATCTCTACGACCAGGACTTCGACCGCGACTCCAATACCATCGAGGTGTTCGTCGGCCGCATCCGCAAGAAACTCGATGTCGATATCATCCAGACTGTGCGTGGGCTCGGCTATCTCTTGACGCCGCCGTCACCGGGCGCCTGATGAGCCTTGCTCTTTTATTCGAGCATGATCTTATCCGAAGGCCGGTCTCCATCCGCAGGATTGGAGCCTGGGGATACGCTTTTCGGGATCTTGTTCTGATGCGCGGAAGTTCGCTCGCCACGCGGTTGTTCCTGTCGGCGACCGCGTGGGTGGTCGTGATCCTGGTCATCACCGGCGTGATCCTGTCATCGGTCTACCGGAACGCGACCGAGCGCGCCTTCGACCGCCGTCTCAACCTCTACCTCCGCACCCTGATCGCCGAAGTCGCAACGCCGGACGAGCCGCCTGAGCACCAGTTCCAGTCGCTCGGCGAACCGCTGTTCGAACTGCCCTTGTCCGGCTGGTATTGGCAGATCGTCCGGACCGACGAGAAGGCCGAAACAAAGGCCTCACGTTCGCTGTGGGACAAGAAGCTGCCGAAACTCGAGGATATCGGCGCGGAGTTGACCCCGGCCGGAATCCGTCTCGGCTACGTCGACGGTCCGGAGGGCCAGGATCTGAGGGTGGTCGAGCGGCCGGTCGACCTCGGCGCCGACGGCAAGTTTCTGGTCAGCGTGGCCGGCGACGCATCCGAGATTTTCGACGAAATCCGCGCCTTTGATTACTACCTCGGCGGCACTTTCGCAGCGCTCGGGATCGTGCTGCTCCTGACCACGATCTTCCAGGTCCGCTTCGGGCTGGCTCCGCTCAAGCGCATTTCAGAATCGATCGCCGATATCCGCTCCGGACGCGCCGAACGGCTTGAGGGCCAATTTCCGGTCGAGATCGCGCCGCTGGCGCGCGAGACCAACGCCCTGATCGACGCCAATCGCGAGATCGTCGAGCGCGCCCGCACCCATGTCGGCAACCTTGCCCATGCCATCAAGACGCCGCTGTCCGTGATCGTCAACGAGGCCTCCGCCCACACGGTGGATCCCTTTGCGAGCAAGGTTTTGGAGCAGGCTTTTGTGATGCGGGATCAGGTAGCGCATCACCTCGAACGCGCTCGTATCGCCGCGCGCGTCACCATCGTCGGCACCGTCACCGAGGTTGCGCCCGCCATCGAGGCGCTGCGGCGGACCATGGAAAAGATCCACCGGGATCGCGGCGTCTCGATCGTGGTCAAGGCGGACCCGCGGGCAAAGTTCCGCGGCGAGCGCCAAGATCTTGAGGAGATGGCCGGCAATCTGGTCGACAATGCCTGCAAATGGGCGGCCTCGCAGGTATTCATCGAGGTGCGGGCGGAATCGTCGGCGGTATCAGGCACCGGGCCGCGGTTGCGGATCATCGTCGATGACGATGGCCGCGGATTGTCCGCTGCCGAGCGCGCGCAGGTGTCCCGGCGCGGCCAGCGCCTTGACGAATCCAAGCCGGGCTCCGGGCTCGGGCTTTCGATCGTGGTCGATCTCGCCGCCCTCTATGGCGGTAGCCTCGTCCTGGGCGATGCCCCGATCGGCGGGCTGCGGGCAGAGCTGGTGTTGCCGGGGATATGAACGCCTTATCGGGCTGAATTACCTGGGATTGAAGCGGTGCTATCCGGCACTGCCCCGGGGCGATTTCGTTATTCCTAAACGGCTTCTTAACGCGCGCACTTCTAAAATCGGCGGTGGACGCGCTTTGCCGTCCGCGTGACACAAACATATCCACACCAGGCGAATGAGCCAGACATCGACAGAGCGGCTGAGGGACTATCTCGCCCAGCTCCCGCCCCAATCGCAGGCGCTGCTGATGCGGGAGTTCGAGCGCGCCATCGAGCGCGGGGAAGACCTCGCCGTCGCCAATTTCGTGCTCGAGCAGTTGCGCAAGGTCGTGCGCGGGACCGAAGAAGACGACGAGGCGCGTCCGCGAACGGACGATCCGGCGCGGCTGTTGTACGGTCCGCTCGAGCCGTTTCTCATTGAGGGCAATTTTCCGGTGCGCGCCGGGCAGATCCGACGCGCGTCGCTGCTGCCGGTCTGGCAATGGCTGGGCCGCGACGGCGCGCCCGAAGCCGTGCGCGCATTCGAAACGACACTCAATGAGATCAGGCTGAGCGGCTCCACCGCAGGTCTCGAAGCCGCGACCCGCAAATTCCAACTCGCCGCAGCCGAGGCGATCGTCAAGAGCGCCACTCCGGTGCAGGGCGAGGACAGGCATCGTGCGCTCTCGCGCATTGGCTCGCCGAATGTCGTCGAGGATTTATTGTCGATCGGCGCGGTGCTGCGGGCCCGTGAGGCGATGGAGACGCTCGGCAGCCGGCTTCCCGGCCAGATTCGGGCGCTGACGCCCTCCCAGCTCGACACCGTGACGTCGGCGCTCAACGTGCCCTCGTTGCAGACGCCGCAATTGCTGCCGTTCGCGCTGGCGCTGATCATGCAGCGATTGGCGGCGCCGTGGCAGATCATCCGTCTCGCGGTCAAGATGGCGGCCTCCGACGACGAGATTCGCGTGGCGGCCACGCCCTACGGCATCGCCGTCACGATCGCGCTGCACGATCTCTCGTTTCTTACGGCCTGCCTGCGCACGGACATCAGGCGCGGCCATTTCGATAATGTCGGCGACCAACTGAAAATCCTGCACGATGGCGTGCGCGGGTTGCGCACTGAGCTCGATCTGCGCAACGATTCCGCGTGGGGCCGCCAGCTTACGTCGATCCGGGCCGATATTTCCAATTCGCTGCAGTCGGAGATCGAGAGCGTGCCCGGTCGGGTCCGCCGCATTCTGCGTCAGCGTGCCGACAAGGATATCGCTTCGGCGCCGAAGATCGACGCCGCGGAGGTCGAAGAGATCGCCGCCCTGATCGATTTCGTGGCGGTGTGCCGCACCTATGCCAGCGAACTCGCCATCAACGAAGTCACCCTGCGGACCTATTCCGACCTGCAGCATTACGTCGAGCATTCCACCGAGAGCCTGGTGCAGGCGCTGCGCGGCGCCGACACCAGGGCGCGCGCCTACCGGCAAATGCAGGCCAAGGCGGCGATCCGCTTCTGCGAAATCCTGTTCGGCCATGACTATGCGTCGCTGATGAGTAGAGCCGCCGAAAATGCCGTGACCGGCGAGCGTAAATCGACTAGGGCAGGCTAGCGCCGGTCTCGATTCTATCGCGTCATGCCTTGCGTCGATCCTTGGCATTGCGAAGAAATTCGGCGAAGGCCTTCAGCGTCACATCGGAAACATGATGTTCGATGCCCTCGGCATCAGCCTCCGCCGCTTCCTGCGGGACGCCCAGCGCCAGCAAGACGTCGACCACCAGACGGTGACGGGCGCGGACGCGCTTGGCGAGGGTCTCACCCTTTTCGGTCAGGAACACCCCGCGATAGGGGCGGGCCGTAACCAGGTCTTCGCGCTTCAACCGCGCAATGGTGTCGATCGCTGTCGGATGCGACACGCCCAGCCTGCGCGCGATGTCGGTCGGGCGCGCCTCGCCGGTCGTTCCGAGCAGATCAGAGATCAGTTCGACATAGTCTTCCAGAACCGCGGTCGATCGCGCCGATCGTGCCTTTCCGAAGCGGCGCGCCTGCGTTTGTTCCGCGGGCAGCGGCTGCATCGGCTTGGCCCGATTTGTCGAGGGCTTGCGCACCACTGCACCTTCCAGGCGAATCCATCCAGACGAGGCGCGACCATGGCGTGCTGCCGACCACATTGCAAGTTGGCGGCTTGTCGCCGATCTGCAACAGGCGGAGCGTCTGGCATTTGCGAGTCATTCGCAGCATCTTGACAGATAACGGTCCAGCATTAACATGTAGCCTTACCTACGTTTTGGTGTTGCGGCTTATCAAATAGCTGTTGCTGAAGCGCGATCGGCTGGGGATGAATATGCGCGCGACGCGAATGGCCCTTGTGGGTACATCGGCACTGGCCGTGGTTTGGTTGAGCCACGCCGCGGCGCCCGCGCAAACCGCAGCGCCCGCGCCATCGGCGCCCCAGGCCGCGCCGCCTGCCGAACCAGCCGCTCCGGCACCGCCGGCAGCGGGGCAAGCTGCGGCGGAGCCGGCTCCGTCGCAGAGCGCGCCGGCCGGACCGCAAGCCACGCCGGGCGCGCCGGCGGAAATCGACATGCCGCAAGTGACCGTCGAGGGGCGTCAGCCTAAACCTGCGCGGCGGGCTGCGCGCGGCGAGCCCGGTCGGCGTTCGACGACCGTGGCGGCACCGCCGCCGGGCCGAACGCCCACCACCACCCCGACCTCGCCCTTCAATCCGCCCTTCGCGCCGCTGTCGACGATCGGAAGCAACCAGATCCAGACCGGCAGCAGCAACGGCGGGTTCGGCAGCCTGTTCACCAATATGCCCGGCGCAACTTCGGCGGGGCTTGCCACGGAATCGTCGCGCCCGATCTTGCGTGGCCTGTCGGACGCAAAGGTCCGCATTCAGGAGAACGGCGTCGGTGCGGTCGATGTGTCTGATATCGCGCAGGATCACGCGGTGCCGATCGATCCTCTCGCCATCCAGAAGGTCGACGTCATTCGCGGACCGGGTGCGCTCCGCTTCGGGTCGCAGGCCGTCGGCGGCGTCGTCGACGTCAACAACAACCGGATTCCGACCGCTGCGCCGCTCGGGGGAGTGGCTGCAGAGCTGAGATCGGGCGTGACAAGCATCAACAGGGGATGGGAGAGCGGCCTGTTGCTGGATGCCGGCGGCCGCAACGCCGCCGTTCATGCCGACATCTACGGGCGCTCCTCCGGCGATTACAGCGTCCCGAGTTACCCGTATCTGGTCCCGCCGATCCCTGCGCCTGCCTTCAACGGCAAGCAGCCGAACTCCGCTTCGCAAAGCGCAGGCGCGGCGGTCGGCGGCTCCTGGCTTTTCGACGGCGGTTATGCCGGCATCGCCGTCTCGCGCTTCACCAGCGACTATCACGTCCCCGGCATTGCGACCGCGGATGCCCGTCAGCACAACGACCTCGAACAGACCAAGATCAGCTCAAAGGGCGAGTATCGCCCGGACGCGAGCGTGCTGGCGGCGATCAGATACTGGACCGGATACTCGGAGTACCGGCACGACGAGACGGTGCTCGCCACCACCGGCTTCCAGGAGATTACCGCCACTTTCAAGAACCGGCAGACCGAGGGCAAGCTCGAGTTCGAACTTGCGCCGTTCGCCACGCCGGTCGGTCCGCTGACCAGCATTTTCGGCGCGCAAGGCGCCTACCAGCAACTCGACACGGCAGGGCAGGCGATCTTGCTTCCGGCGCAGACCAGAACGGCGGCGGCGTACTTCCTCAATGAAGTCAGGCACACGGACACGCTGCGCACGCAATTGGCGGGTCGCATTGAGGGAGTTGGTGTTGAAGGAACGGCATTCACTTTCCCGCCGAATTTGCTGCCACCACCGGATGAGCCGGGCAGGGCAGCCGCCAAGCTCGACTTCATACCGAAGAGCGTCAGCTTCGGCATCATCAAGGATCTTCCATCCTCGCTGGTCGCCAGCCTGACGCTGCAACGGATCGAACGTGCGCCGCGCGCGCTCGAACTGTTCGCCCAGGGTCCCGACGGCTCGGAGAAGACGTTCAAGATCGGCAACCCGAACCTCGGAATCGAAACCGCGCAGACCGCGGAAATCGGCTTGAAACGCACGGATGGCGATTTCAGGTTCGCTGCAAATGCCTACTACACGTCGTACGACAAATTCATTTTCTCGCGCGCCACCGGCATCTTCTGTCAGGAAACGTTTGCGTCATGCGGAGCCGGCACCGATTACATCCAGGTCAACTATGATCAGCGTGACGCGACCTTCCGCGGCGGCGAACTGGCGTTGCAGTGGGACGCCGCACAACTTGCCAATGGCACCCTTGGTTTCGACGGCCAATATGATGTTGTGCGGGCGACGTTCACTGACGGCAGCAACGTGCCGCGCATTCCTCCGATGCGCCTCGGCGGCGGCGTTTACTGGCGCAACGACAATTGGTTCGCGCGCGTCGGCGTGTTGCACGCGTTTGCGCAGAATGACATTTCGCAATTCGATACGCCGACCGCCGGATACGATTTGGTGAAAGTGCAGCTCGAGCACCGGAAGTTCTGGAAGGATTCGCCGTGGGGCGCGGTTGAGGTCGCGACCGGGATAGTTGGCGACAATCTGCTCAACGCCAACATTCGCAACTCCGTTCAATTTCACAAGGACGAGATTCTGCAACCGGGTCGCGGCTTCAAGCTGTTTCTCAACGTCAAATACGGTGTCGACCGGCCAAGCGGCCCGCCCGGCACCTGGATCGGCACGGCGAGACGGCCGGACGGCAACGGTTATTACAAGAGCCCCGCGTACGAAGCGGCGGCCTGGAACTGGGTCGGCATCTATGCCGGCGGCAATGTCGGATATTTGCGGGGTGCGGGCGTTACCAGCGCTGCGTTCAACGATGCTGCAACCGGTGCCTCGCTTGCCGGAGCCCGCCTGTCGTCCACGCACGACACCGCCAGTATTGGCGGACAGGCCGGCTATAACTGGACGTCGGGCCGGATGCTGGCAGGCATTGAAGGCGATTTTGAATACCGCAACCAGCGCGGAAGCAGCGCCACCGCTTGCCCCGGCAACATCTGCAACCCGGCGCTCGCTCCGCTCGATGCCACCGTGACGGCGAGCCTGGACTATCGTCTGGGTTGGGCGGCTTCGGTTCGCGGGCGCGTCGGAACGCTTGTGACGCCGGACCTGCTTGCCTATGCCACCGCGGGCGTTCCGTTCGGCAAGATAACGACGTCAACGGCTGTTGCAGGTTTCGATAATGCGGGTGTCGCGACGACGGCGTCTCTGGATCGGCACTTGTATCGCTTCGGCTGGGCTGTCGGCGCCGGTTTCGAGACGCGGCTGACCGGCAACTGGACGGCAAAGCTCGAATATCTTCACATGGATTTCGGCTCGGTGCGTTCGACACCGCCTGTGGCGGTCAACACCGCGGTTGCGTTCGACGCCAACGCGCGGGTGACCAGTGATGGGGTCAGGCTCGGCGTCAACTACAGCTTTGGCAGCGGCGAGATCGTGGTGGATTAACGCATCGAACTGATGCCCCTAACTCGACGACCAGTCAGCCTTTCGCACGCTCTATTTGACGGTGAAGCGGATCGGCTGCCTGACGACAACTAATTCGCCGGGAAACGTTGCAGGCGGGGCTGGGAAGGGCTGCGCGCGCTTGAGGAGCGCGAGCGCTTCTTCATCAAGGGCGCCGGATCCCGAACTTTGAATTACCCGCGCGCTGACAACCATTCCCTTGCGATCCAGCGTAAACGATACCTGCGCCGTCCCTTGCTCGCGCCGCGACCGCGCGGTTTCCGGGTATCGCTTGTTCTTTTCGACCAAAGCGAGGACCTGGGTTCGCCATGTCACCACGGCCTCCGAATTTTTGTCATTCGGCACACCCTGGGTCGGCGCAACGGCGACCGGTGCGATCCGCTCGTTAATCGCGGGCGGTGCTGATGTCGTGGCGGCCGCTGCCTGCTGCTGCTGCGGCGTCACGTCAGGCTGCGGCCTGGTTTGCAGCGCCACGGCGGCGTCCGGATTGGGCGCGGGCGGCAGCTCAGGCGTTTCATCGGGCGGCGTCTCCCCGGGCTTCGCCACCGGCTGCGCCTCCGATATCACCTGCTCTGGACCGGGCGCAATGTCGGTCGGCGTCGTCGCTGGTGCGGCGGCCAACGGTGCCAGGTCGATCACGATCGCGCCCGAAGGTTCGGCAGCCACGCTGTCGTCCACGTCGCGCCAGGTGGCGAGCGTGGCGGTCAATCCGGCGTAGACGCACAGCACCGCGAGGCTGCTGAACATCCATCGTCGAAGGTCGGAACGATCTTCGGCCGCAAGCTGCATCATGGCGATGAAGCTTGCTCCATTCCGACCAGGGCGACCTTGAGGTAGCCGGCGGCCCGCAACATGTTCATGACCTGCATCACCTCGCCATAGGGGACGAGCTTGTCGGCGCGCAGGAAAATGCGGGTATCCTTCTGGCCGCCGGTGCTCGCATCGAGCGCGCCGGGCAGCGCGCCGCGGCCCACGGTTTCGTTCCCGACGGAAAGCGACAGGTCCGGCTTCACGGTCAGATAGACCGGCTTGTCGGGCCGCGGCTGCGGTTGGGCGTTCGACGCCGGAAGATCGACGGCGATATCGACGGTCGCAAGCGGTGCGGCAACCATAAAGATGATGAGCAGGACGAGAATGACGTCGATGAAAGGCGTCACGTTGATCTCATGGACCTCGGAGAGATCGCCGGTGCCTTGGTTCAGACTGGCGGCCATGGCTGCTACTCAGCCGCTGCGAGGTGCCGCCGCACCAGCATGGTGCCGCTATCAAGGTCGCGGCCGACCAGTCGCGTGATCTCTGCGGATCCGTCGCCGAGTAGCGCCCGGTATGAGGCGATCTGGCGTGCAAAGAGATTGTAGATCATGACCGCGGGAATCGCCGCCACCAGCCCGAGTGCCGTTGCCAGCAGCGCCTCGGCGATGCCAGGCGCGACCACGGCGAGGTTGGTGGTTTGCGACTTCGAGATTCCGATAAAGCTGTTCATGATTCCCCAGACCGTGCCGAACAGTCCGACGAAGGGGCCGGTCGATCCGATGGTCGCAAGCACGCCCGTGCCTAGTCCGATGCGCCTGCTTGCCGCCGCCTCGATCTGCTGCAGCCGGGAGGCGATCCGTGCCTTGATCCCCTCCTTGTCCATCCGATCGGTACTCAATCGGAGTTCTGCCAGGGCGCCCTCGAGCAACTGGGCAACCGCGCCCTCGGGGACCTGCCGCACGGCGTCTTCCACGTTCCGGACATTGGCGAGTTCGCGCAAGGCGTGTCGGGCATTCCGTCGCGCCTTGATCAGCTCGATCGTCTTTGCGAGCCACACCGTCCAGGTGACCGCGGTCGCAAACACCAGGCCAATCATCACTGCTTTGACCACGGCGTCCGCTTGCATGAACATGCCCCAGGGGCTGAGATCGCGGGGCAGCACTGCAGCCGCGATCGCTGCCCTTTCCGTTGCGTCCTGGGCGGCGGCCGGAAATGACAGCAACAGCAGCGGAGGTGACAGAAGCGGTACGCTGCGACAGAGGTTGGACGGAACAGCGCCACGTCGAAATGCTTTCCAGGGTCGCATCGATCTGCCTCTGCACGCAATTAATGCCTCAGCCCCATTGTGTAGCATCGCCTACGTCTTGGTGCAAACCTATAGCCGGAGGCGCGAGGGTCCCGCGCTCGTGCATGCTGGTTGATGGATTTGCGAGCCGCGATCCGGCAGGGGAAACCCAGGCGAACTGCGCCGAGGAATTCCGGATCGCTGGCGGCGGTAGGCTCGCTTCCCGGTTTTCTGCCGCAATTGTCAATTGCCGGGCTTGCCGCCGGTGGTGTAAAGCGGCGCATCGGCGCTTGCCTGAAAGCGTCGTTCCGCCCGGGAACTGCTTGATGACGCTGTGGTTTGTGTTCGCGCTGATGACGGTCGCGGCGATTTTTGCCGTGCTCTGGCCGTTGAGCCGCAGCTCTTCTGCACAACCCGGCGGCAGCGAGGCGGTCGTCTACAAGGATCAACTCGCCGAGATCGACCGCGATGTCGCAGCCGGGCTGATCGGCTTGTCCGAAGCCGAAGCCGCGCGTGTCGAAATCGGCCGCCGCCTGCTTGCAGCCGCAGACGCGGAGCGCAACCTGCCGGCGCGGGCCAACCTTGGCCTGCGGCGTGCCTCGGCCGTCGTCGCGCTGGTGGGGTTGCCGATCGCGGCAGTGACGTTCTATCTCGCGCTTGGATCGCCGCGTCTTGGTGATTTCCCGCTCGCCTCTCGCACCCGCACGGCCGACGCCAGCCAGCCGCTCGAAAACATGGTGGCGCAGGTCGAAGCGCATCTGGAGAAAAATCCGACCGATGGTCGCGGCTGGACCGTGCTGGCGCCCGTGCTGGCGCGGCTCGGTCGCTTCGACGACGCGGTCCGGGCCTACCGCAACGCGATTCAACACGCTGGCGACAGCGCCGATCGCCGCTCCGATCTCGGTGAAGCGCTGGTTGGCAGCGCGGGCGGCGTCGTCACGGCGGAGGCCAAGGTCGAATTCGAGCGCGCGGTCGCGCAAAACCCCGACGATCCCAGGGCCAGCTATTTCCTCGGGCTCGCTGCCGAACAGGACGGCCGGAAGGCCGATGCCGCCGCGATCTGGCAGGCGATGCTGTCAAAAGCGTCGGCGGACGCGCCGTGGCGGCCGCTGGTCGAGGCGGCGCTGACCCGGGTCGGCGCCCCCGTCGCGCCGGCGCTCTCCAACGATGCAATGGCCGCCGCCAGGGACATGAGCGAGGCCGATCGCGGGACGATGGTGCGTGGCATGGTCGATCGGCTGGCGGCGCGGCTGAAGCAGGACGGCAGCGATGTCGAGGGTTGGTTGCGGCTGGTGCGGGCCTATATGGTGATGGGCGAACGCGACAAGGCGACGAGTGCGCGCACCGAAGCGCGCCAGGCGGTCGCGGGCGATGCCGAACGCTTGCGCCAGCTCAATGAAGGCCTGAAAAATCTCGGGCTTGATGGGTAGAGCCGGATGGCGGAACCCAAAGACGAAGGCAGGGGATATTGATGACGCGCAAGCAGCGGCGTTTGACCATGATCGGCGGTTCGCTCGCGGTGCTTGCGGTTGCGGCGGCGCTGGTGCTGAACGCGATGCGCGACTCCATCGTGTTCTTTTCCACGCCGACCATGGCGGCGGAAAAGCAGATCCCGCCGGGCAAGCGGTTCCGCCTCGGCGGCCTGGTGCAGCCGGGCTCGCTGGTGCGCGGCGACAACCTTGCCGTAAACTTCAGCATCGCCGACGGCAGCGCCACGCTGCCCGTCGCCTACAAGGGATTGTTGCCGGACCTGTTCCGCGAAGGGCAGGGCGTGGTCGCCGAAGGCGCGCTCGACGCGTCCGGCGTGTTCAAGGCCGATACCGTGCTGGCCAAGCATGACGAGACCTATATGCCGAAGGACGTCGCCGACGCGCTGAAGAAGCAGGGGCACTGGAAGGACGATTACGGCGCCAAGCCGGGCGCTGCGACGGCATCTGCGCCGGCTCAGGGGACCTCCAAGTGATCGCGGAAGCCGGGCACTACGCGCTGGTGCTGGCGCTCGCACTTGCGCTGATCCAGTCCACAGTTCCGATGCTGGGCGCGCGCTGGGGCGATCACGCGCTGATGAACGTCGCGCGCTCCACGGCGCTGGCGCAATTGCTGTTCGTGGCGGCCTCGTTCACGGCCCTGGTGATGCTGCACGTCAGCTCGGATTTCTCCGTCGTCAACGTGTTCGAGAATTCGCACTCGATGAAGCCGCTGCTCTACAAGATCACCGGCGTGTGGGGCAATCACGAAGGATCGATGCTGCTGTGGGTGGGGATCCTGGCGCTGTTCGGTGGCCTGGTCGCCGCCTTCGGCAACAATCTGCCGCTGTCGCTGCGCGCCCATGTGCTGGCGGTGCAGGGCTGGATCGCGGCTGCGTTCTATCTGTTCATTCTGGTCACGTCGAACCCGTTTCTGCGCATCGCGAGCCCGCCGATCGAAGGCCGCGACCTCAATCCGGTGCTGCAGGACATCGGGCTCGCCGTGCATCCGCCGATGCTCTATCTCGGCTATGTCGGGTTTTCGATCTCGTTCTCGTTCGCGATCGCCGCTTTGATCGAAGGCCGGATCGACGCGGCCTGGGCGCGCTGGGTGCGGCCGTGGACGCTTGTGGCGTGGATATTCCTCACGCTCGGCATCGCAATGGGTTCGTACTGGGCCTATTACGAGCTCGGCTGGGGCGGCTGGTGGTTCTGGGATCCGGTCGAGAATGCTTCGCTGATGCCCTGGCTTGCCGGCACCGCGCTGTTGCATTCCGCCGTCGTGATGGAAAAGCGCAATGCGCTGAAGGTCTGGACCATCCTGCTCTCGATCCTGACGTTTTCGCTGTCGCTGCTCGGCACCTTCCTGGTGCGCTCGGGCGTCTTGACCTCGGTGCACGCGTTCGCCACCGATCCCTCGCGCGGCGTGTTCATCTTGCTGATCTTGTGCCTGTTCATCGGCGGCAGTCTTTCGCTGTACGCCTGGCGCGCCTCGGCACTGAAGCAGGGCGGGCTATTCGCGCCGGTCTCGCGCGAGGGCGCGCTGGTGCTCAACAACCTCTTTCTCACCTCGGCCTGCGCCACCGTGTTCATCGGAACGCTGTATCCGCTGGCGCTGGAAGTGCTGACCGGCGACAAGATTTCGGTCGGCGCACCGTTCTTCAACTTGACCTTTGGGCCCCTGTTCGTACCGCTCCTGGTCGCCATGCCGTTTGCGCCGCTGCTGGCATGGAAGCGCGGCGATCTCCTCGGCGCGGCGCAGCGGCTGACAGCGGCCGGCATCGCGGCGCTGGTCACAATTGCAGTGCTGTTTGCATGGACCCATGGCGGAGCCACGCTCGCCCCGCTGGCGATCGGGCTTGCGATATTCGTGATTGGCGGCGCCTTGAGTGATCTCGTCGAACGTACGGGATTGTTCCGCGTTCCCTTGGCCACCGCGATGGCCCGTGCGCGTGGGCTACCGCGCGCGACCTGGGGCACGGCGTTCGCGCATGCCGGCATTGGCGTTGCGCTGATCGGCATCGTCTGCGAGACCACCTGGAACAGCGAGTATATCGGCACGATGAAGCCGCGCGATGTCGCGAGCGTCGCCGGCTATCAGTTGAAGCTCGACGAGATCACGCAACGGCAGGGACCGAACTTCCGTGAGATGATCGCGCAGTTCACGGTTACGCTCGACGGCAAAGCGCTCCAGGTGATGACGCCGTCGAAGCGCAATTTCACCACACGGGCCTCGTCAACGACCGAGGCCGCGCTGCTGACCCGCGGCGCCAGCCAGCTCTACATTTCGCTCGGCGACACCAATGCGGAGGGCGCCATCGCGGTGCGCATCTATCACAAGCCGCTGGTGCTCCTGATCTGGTGGGGACCTGTCCTGATGGCGTTCGGCGGCCTGCTGTCGCTCTCGGATCGACGCCTGCGCGTCGGCGCGCCGAAGCCGGCCAAGGCCGCCCGCGCGCTGCAGCCGGCGGAGTAATGCTTTGAAGCGCCTCATCGCAGCATGTGTGCTTGTTGTCGCCGCGACGCTGGGCGGGCCGGCTCACGCCGTGCAGCCCGACGAGATCATGGCCGATCCGGCGAAGGAAGCCCGCGCCCGCGACCTGTCGCGCGAGTTGCGCTGCATGGTTTGCCAGAACCAGTCGATCGACGATTCCGACGCGCCGCTGGCGCGCGACCTGCGGCTACTCGTGCGGGAGCGGATCGCCTCCGGCGACAGCGACAGCCAGGTGATCGACTTTCTGGTCGCGCGTTATGGCGAGTTCGTGCTGCTGAAGCCGCGCTTCACGCCGCATACGCTGCTGCTGTGGCTGCTACCGCCGCTCGCGTTGGCCGGAGGCGGGCTGGCACTCTGGTTCTACAACCGCCGCCGTTCGGATACCGGCAGCGCGACCGATCCTTCGCTGTTGCATCTGACGGAGGAGGAAGAGGCGAGGCTGGAGCGCTTGCTCGCAGCCGATGCGCCGGATAAGAAGGCTTAAGCCCGCCATTGCAAGCGGGCAGGCTTCAGCTATGACTCCCCTGTCAAAATAAACATAAACCAGGGGGAACCGGACATGGCCTTTTCACTCTACGACGCCAGTGTGGCGAACTATCTGCAGACACTTGGCGCCGTCAGCGGCTTCCTCGAGCGCGGCCTCATTCATTTCCGCGACAAGAACATCGATCCCGATACCATGGTCGAGGCGCGCCTTGCGCCCGACATGCTGCCGTTGCGCTTCCAGATCATCTCCGTCGCCCAGCATTCGCGCGGCGCTATCGAGGGCGTGCAAAGCGGAGAGTTTCGTCCGCCCGCGTCCAAGACGCCATATAGTTATGCGGGATTGCAAGAATTGGTCGCGCAAACCCGCGAGACTCTGGAGGGCTGGACGCCGGAGGCGGTCAACGCGCTCGGCGGCCGCGACGTCGTCTTTCATCTCGGCGATCACAAGCTGCCCTTCACCGCGGAGGGCTTTCTGATGTCGTTCTCGCTGCCCAATTTCTATTTCCACGCCACCACCGCCTACGACATCCTGCGCACCAACGGCGTGCCGCTCGGCAAGCGGGACTTCATGGGCCGGCTCAAATTGAAGAGCTGAGGCGGGTTTGCGGGGCGAGTCGGGACGCGATCGTTGCGCGCCCGCATCGATGCGCTCGACACCAACTTCGAGAACTTCGTCGATGTGGTCAGTTTCTTCGACCCAGCCAACACGGATACTCTTGAATTCATGTTCGACATCAACGGCAACGGTATCCAGATCAGCTAAAGCTGCAGGACACAACAGCGGCGCAGGATGAAACTTCCTGCGCTGTTCTCTGAGATCTGATGCCGTTATGTTGTGGTTTCGACGCGGGTTTCCTGAGCGAGAAATGCGTGGGTTAGACGACTAGAGACATGTCGACACCGCCATAATCCCGCAGGTAGTCAGTCAGCGACCGTATGTCGTTTGCCATGATCGCTAGGACGTCCTGCTTTTGCTCTTCCGACGTCGGCACGCCGGCATCGTTCGCCCAAGCTGTTCCGTCCTTCTTGAACGTATACTGCTTTCCGTCCAAGGCGAAGATATAGGTGTCCGCATCGCCAATCTTGGATGGATCGATGCCAAGCGGCGCGGCCTTCTTCAAGACGTCGGCGATTTCCGCGGCTGTGAGCTGCACGGCTGGAACTGGAGTGGTGTTCTGCCACTTGACGTAAGATTCCTGCGTGCGCTTCAGCCAACCGGCGACATTCTCCTGCATTTGATCGTTCGTTGCCGCGAAGGACCTTTGCATCTCTGCGCGGGCCACCGCCATGTCTGCCTTAGCCGCAGCAAAACGATCAGCGAAACGATCCTCCGCCGCTTGCGACCAAGCATCCAAGGCTTGCTGCGCCGCGTCCGGGCCTTCCTTGAAGGCGGCTGTCAGACGATCCAGCGCGTCCCGCGACAGCGACACCTGCGTGGCCGGGCCGCGGTCGCTGTCGTTCCGTGTCGCGTTCGATGCGGGCTGTTTGGCGTTGTCGTCCCCGTCGAGAGCCGTATAGGCGAGGGGATTCAATGTGGCGGCTTAGCTGGAAACGGCGCTGACCATTTTCTTCCTGATCTTTGTCGTTGACGGCGATGAACTAGGGTTCGCCTTCGGCGACCCGCAACCACGCTCTCACTGTTCGTGCAGAGGTTGTGGCATCGGTTGGTTTAACGTAAGATTACGAGAGCTGCGACGGCTGGCTGCTTGCCCGGCCCGGCGCGAGCGCCCTGTCCTCTGAAAGTTGTTTTTCGGCCAGCGCTAACCCATTGATTGCTTGCGCTATTCTGCCGCATCCATAAGCCGCCGCATTACAAAAGTTTAATTCCCCAGCCAGCGCGCGGTAAGGCGGCAAGCCCCATCTTCCGTCCTGTCAGGTGCCCAGCCCCGCACCGTCGAAATTCACGCTTCGGAGATTTTAGAAACATGACAGAACGTCCCGTCGATCTTTCCTCGCTACCGTCGTACGGCGCAGCTCGCCGCTCGCTGTTCTCCGCGCGCAAGTTCGCGCTGATGGCTTCCGTGGTCGCCGGCCTCGGCGCCGCCGTGTATGGCTTCTCGCCGCAGCAGGGCCCGGCCGATGTCTTCAGCAGCGCGGCGCACGCGCAGGTCAACAACGAGGTCCGCAAGGTCGAGCGTCCCATCGGTTTCGCCGACATTGTCGAGCGCGTGAAGCCGTCGGTGATCTCGGTGAAGATCAACATCGCCGACAAGAGTTCCAAGGACGACAGCGCTAACAAGGACGATGACTCGCCGTTCCCGCCGGGCTCGCCGATGGAGCGCTTCTTCCGCCGCTTCGGCGGTCCGGATGGCTTGCCGCCCGGCCTGCGCGGCGGACCGCGTGGCGGCCGCGGCCCGGTCACAGGCCAGGGTTCCGGCTTCTTCATCTCGCCTGACGGCTATGCCGTGACCAACAACCACGTGGTCGACGGCGCCGACAAGGTCGAAGTCACCATGGATGATGGCAAGACCTACACCGCGAAGGTGATCGGCACCGATCAGCGCACTGATCTGGCGCTGATCAAGGTCGAGGGCCGCAAGGATTTCCCATTCGCCAAGCTGTCCGATAGCAAACCTCGGATCGGCGACTGGGTGCTCGCGGTCGGCAACCCGTTCGGCCTCGGCGGCACCGTAACCGCCGGCATCGTCTCGGCCTCCGGCCGCGACATCGGCAACGGTCCGTATGACGATTTCATCCAGATCGATGCGCCCGTGAACAAGGGTAACTCCGGCGGTCCGGCGTTTGACACCAATGGCGAAGTGATGGGCGTCAACACCGCGATCTATTCGCCGTCCGGCGGCAGCGTCGGCATCGCGTTCTCGATTCCTGCCTCGACGGTCAATAACGTGATCGCCCAGCTCAAGGACAAGGGTTCGGTCAGCCGCGGGTGGATCGGCGTCCAGATCCAGCCGGTGACTTCCGACATCGCCGATAGTCTCGGCATGAAGAAGGCGGAAGGCGCGTTGGTGGCGGAGCCGCAGGCCAATGGTCCAGCGGCCAAGGCCGGCATCCAGTCCGGTGACGTCATCACCGCCGTCAATGGCGAGCCGGTCAAGGATGCCAGGGAACTCGCCCGCACCATCGGCGGTCTCGCACCCGGCACCGCGGTCAAGCTCAACGTGCTGCAAAAGGGCCAGGAAAAGGTCGTCAACCTCACGCTCGGCCAGTTGCCGAATACGGTCGAGGCTAAGGCCAACACCGATCGCGAAGACAAGGGCGGCGCGACCAAGGGAACCGACGTGCCGAAGCTCGGCCTGACGGTCGCCCCCGCCAACACCGTGGCCGGTGCCGGCAGGGAAGGTGTCGTCGTCACCGAGGTGGACCCGAAGAGCGCGGCGGCCGAACGCGGCTTCAAGGAAGGCGACGTCATTCTTGAGGTCGCCGGCAAGCCCGTCGGCACCCCAAGCGAAGTCCGTGAGGTAATCGACGCTGCGCGGACCGAGAACAAGAACAGCGTTCTGATGCGCGTGAAGAGCGGCGGTTCGTCGCGCTTCGTCGCGGTGCCGCTGGCGAAGGGCTAAACGAGGACTAGATACCAGATGGAGGGTTACGCCGGCATTCGTCGCCCCCGCCGACGTCTCCTTCCGGGGAGCGGGTCCAAAACTCGCTCCCTCTGGCAACCTTCCTTCGGAATACGCCCCCCTCCGTCGGAAGGGCCTAAGGGCGGTGAGGTCCCCCAGCCTCATCGCCCGCTCTTTTCACTTGATCGCGATACTGCGCGGTCGCCTTGCATGTGCAGGGCGGCCGCGCCATGGTGAAGAGGAACCAAATCCTGTGAGCGCCCCCGCAGCAATCCCCACACCCGTCAACCAGATGCGCCTGTTGATCATCGAAGACGACCGCGAGTCCGCCGACTATCTGGTCAAGGCGTTCCGTGAAGTCGGCTATGTCGCCGATCTCGCCAGCGATGGCGAGGAGGGGCTGTCGATGGCCGAGAGCGGCGACTACGACGTGCTGGTGGTCGACCGCATGCTGCCCAAGCGCGACGGCCTCTCCGTGATCGGCGCGTTGCGCGAGAAGGGCGATCGCACGCCGGTTCTGATTCTTTCTGCGCTCGGCCAGGTCGACGATCGCATCAAGGGGCTGCGCGCCGGCGGCGACGACTATCTACCAAAGCCCTATTCATTCGCCGAATTGCAGGCGCGCGTCGAAGTGCTGTCGCGCCGCAATGTCGGTCCGGCCGAAGAGACCACCTACCGCGTCGGCGATCTCGAGCTCGACCGTCTCTCGCATCGGGTCGCGCGCGGCAAGGACGAGTTGACGCTGCAGCCGCGCGAGTTTCGCCTGCTCGAATATTTGATGAAGCATGCAGGCCAGGTGGTGACCCGCACCATGCTGCTCGAAAACGTCTGGGATTATCATTTCGATCCGCAGACCAACGTCATCGATGTGCATATTTCACGGCTGCGTTCCAAGATCGACAAGGGCTTTGACCGGCCCTTGCTGCACACGATCCGGGGCGCCGGATACATGATCCGTGACGGCCTTCGGTAAACTGATCCGCACCACGGCGTTCCGGCTGACGCTGGTCTATCTGTTTTTGTTTGCGCTGTTTGCGGCGTCGCTGGTCGGCTATTTCGCCTGGAATACGCGAAGGCTGATCAACGAACAGATCACCACCACGGTGAACGCCGAAACCGCCGAGATCAACGACATCTACACGCGCCGCGGTTTGCACGGCGTTGCCCGCACAGTCGCCAACCGCGCGCTGCGGCCGGGTGCCAACCTCTATCTCGTCACGACGCCGGAAGGGGTGGCGGTCGGCGGCAATGTCGGCGCGCTGGCGCCGGGCGTGATGGCCTCGACCGGCTGGTCGGAGACCGGCTATCGCCGGCTCGACGAGCAGGACACGGCCGATCACCGCGCGCTGGTGCGCGTCACCGAACTCACCAACGGTTTCCGCCTTCTGGTCGGCCGCGACCTCGAAGAGCGCCGCCGGTTGTTCGGCATCGTCGCCAACGCCGCGCAATGGTCGCTGCTGGTCGTCATCGTGCTCGGCATCGGCGGCGGCATCTTCGTGGCGCGGCGGGTGCTGCAACGGATCGACGCCATGACCGGTACCACAAGGCGCATCATGGCCGGCGACCTTTCCGGGCGTCTGCCGGTTGGACGCAGCGGCGACGAGCTCGATCGCCTCGCGGAAAACCTCAACGCCATGCTGGAGCGCATCGAGGCGCTGATGATGGGGCTGAAGGAAGTCTCCGACAACATTGCCCACGATCTGAAAACGCCGCTGACGCGCCTGCGCAACCGCGCCGAGGAGGCGCTGGCGAGCTCCGGCAGCGAGGCCGAATACCGCGCCGCGCTGGAGCGTATCATCGAGGAATCCGACGGCCTGATCCGCACCTTCAACGCGCTGTTGATGATCGCACGCGCCGAGTCCGGGCAGGCGCGCGGCAACATGGATGATTTCGATGCGGCCGACGTCGCCAAGGGCATCCACGAATTGTACGAGCCACTAGCCGAAGACGACGGTATGACCCTGCGCGTCAAGACCGGCACTGCGCGGCTGCACGGCAACCGCGAACTGATCAGCCAGGCACTTGCCAATCTGGTCGAGAACGCCATCAAGTACGGCAAGCCTTCGCCAGTGGTGCAGCCGCTGGACCCTGCCGCCGCGGCGCGCACTCGGGAGATCCTGATCGAGGCGCGGCGCGAAGGCGACCACGTGCTACTCAGCGTCACCGATCATGGACCCGGCATTCCCGAAGGCGATCGCAAGCACGCGGTCGAGCGATTCGTGCGGCTTGAGGCGAGCCGCACGCTGCCGGGTTCCGGCCTCGGGCTCAGCCTGGCCTCCGCGGTGGCGACCTTGCATGGCGGCGAACTCAGGCTCGCCGATTCCCGTCCCGGCCTGACCGCAACGCTGGTCGTCCCGGCGCTATCTGCCGCGGGCGACAGGCTTGCGGCTCAAACGCAGGATGTGCCACAGAAGGTGGCATGAATTCCTCCGCCTTGGCTGCGCGGTTCGTCAGCGGGCCGCATATCGCAGCCAATAGCAACGCCGAACAACGCCTCAGAGACTGGCTCGCCGAACTGGAGCCGGCGCAGGCGGCCGAGATCGGCCTGTGGCTGGATCGTCCGCTTGCCAGGGCTATCCTGCTCGGCATCGTCGAGTTCTCGCCATACCTGTTCGACCTGATCCGCGCCGACGCCGCGCGGCTGATCCGCCTGTTGGCATGCGATCCGGAACAGCATCTCGCCGCACTGATCGAGAAGACATCGCGCGACGTGCTCGCTGCCGCCAGCGAAGCCGAGGTGATGCATCTGCTTCGCCGCTTGAAGTCGGAGGCCGCACTATTGATCGCACTATGCGATATCGGCGGCGTCTGGCCGGTGATGCGGGTGACGGCGGAGCTGACTGATCTGGCGACGGTCTCGGTGCAGACGGCGCTGCGCTTCCTGCTGCGCCAGGAGGCCGCGCGCGGTCGCATGACCGCCGCCAATCATGACCGGCCGGAGGAGGGCAGTGGATTGATCGTGCTCGCGATGGGCAAGATGGGCGCCGGCGAATTGAACTACTCCAGCGACATCGACCTGATCGTGTTTTTCGATCCCGCCCGCACCTCGCTGGCAGCAGACATCGAGCCGGCGCCGTTCTTCGTGCGGGTGACGCAGACGCTCGCCCGTCTGCTGCAGCAACGCTCCGGCGAGGGCTACGTGTTCCGCGTCGATCTGCGCCTGCGGCCCGATCCGGCCTCAACGCAGGTGGCGATCTCGACGGAAGCGGCGCTACACTATTACGAGCGGGAAGGGCGGACCTGGGAACGCGCCGCGATGATCAAGGCGCGCGTTTGCGCCGGCGACGCCAAAGCGGGCGAGGCGCTGATCGCGGAACTGTCGCCGTTCGTCTGGCGCAAGCATCTGGATTTTGCCGCGCTCACCGACGTCCACGAAATGAAGCGGCAGATGCAGACCTATCGCGGCCAGAGCGAGATCGCGGTCGAAGGTCATAACGTCAAGGTTGGCCGCGGCGGCATCCGCGAGATCGAGTTTTTCGCGCAGACGCAACAGCTCATTGCCGGCGGCCGCCATCCGGAACTGCGGGTGCGGTCCACGCTGCATGCGCTGCAGGTGCTGGCGACCAGCAACTGGATCAGCTTTCAGGCCTGCGACGAATTGACGGCGGCTTATGAATTTCTGCGCCGCGTCGAGCACCGGCTGCAGATGATGTGCGACGAGCAGACCCACACGTTGCCGGAAGACGCCGAGGCCGTGGAGCGTTTTGCGAACTTCTTCGGCTATGAGAGCCGGGCGGCCTTTGCGAAGGACTTGCTCGGCCATCTCGATGTCGTGCAGGGGCATTACGGCAAGCTGTTCGAGGGCGATCCGACCGGCACGGTGAAGCTGCCGCAGCTCAATTATGCCGGCGGGCCTGAGGATGCGCGCCTGCTCGATCACCTGACGATGCTTGGCTTCAAGAAGCCGGTCGCGGTGGCTGGCACCCTGCAGCACTGGATGCAGGGCAACTATCGCGCGCTCCGCAACGAGGCGACCAAGGCTGCCTTCATCGAATTCGTGCCCGGCCTGATCCACGGTCTCGCGCATGCCGAAGATCCCGACGACGCCGTGACCACGTTCGATCGCTTTCTCGGCGCATTGCAGCGCGGCGGCCGGCTGATTTCACTGTTGAGCCAGAACCGCGATCTGGTCGCCCTTGTGGCCTTGATCCTCGGCGCCGCGCCGCGGCTCGGCGACATGCTGGCGCGCCAGCCGCAGATCATGGACGGCTTGATCGATCCCCGTTTCTTCGGCGCGATGCCGGACCGGAAGGAATTGTCGGCGCGGCTGGCGGCGACGCTGAAGGACGCGGACTCTTACGAAGACTTCCTCGATCGCCTGCGGCTGTTCGGGCAGGAGAGCCTGTTCTTGATCGGCACGCGGATCCTGTCCGGCACGGTTTCCGCCCAGCACGCTGGCGTCGCCTTTGCCGACGTCGCCGAGGGCATCGTGCACACCGTGCACGGCCTGGTGACAGATCAGTTCGCGACCCAGTACGGCCGCATCAAGGGACAGGAGACCGCGATCCTCGCGATGGGCCGGCTCGGCAGCCGCGAGATGACGGCATCTTCCGATCTCGACCTGATCCTGCTGTATAATTTCGACGCGGACAATCCCGATTCCGACGGCGAACGATCGCTGCACGGCGCACAATATTTTACGCGGCTGACCCAGCGGCTGATCTCGGCATTTACGACGCGGACCAATTACGGCGTACTCTACGACGTCGACATGCGGCTGCGGCCGTCGGGCCGCGCCGGGCCGCTGGCGTCGCGGATCGATTCCTTTTCCGATTATCAGGAACGCGAAGCCTGGACCTGGGAGCATATGGCGCTGACGCGGGCGCGGGTGATCTCGGCTTCACCGGCGTTTCGGAAAGCGATCGAGGACGCGATCCGCGGCGTGCTGACGCGGCCGCGCGATGCGGCCTCTACCGCCGGCGACGTCGCAGACATGCGCCGGGCGATTGCGCTGGAGAAGGGCGAGGACGAGATCTGGGACCTCAAGCTCGCCGCCGGCGGCCTGGTCGACATCGATTTCATCGCGCAGTATTTGCAGCTCGTTCACGCCTCGGAGAAACCCGAGATCCTCAGCGTCTCCACGCTGCAGGTGCTCGACAACGCCGCACGCCTCGGCGTGCTGCCGCCATCCGACGCCGAGATTTTGCGTTCGGCGGCACGGCTCTATCACGACCTGACGCAGATATTGCGGCTTTGCGTCACCGGCAAATTCAAGCCGGAGACGTCGGGCGAGAACCTGTTGCGCGTGATGGCGCGCGCCGGCGACACGCCGGATTTCTCGACGCTGGAAGCGCGCCTGCGCGAGACGCAAGGCGAGGTGAGGCGGGTTTTCCAGGCACTGGTCGGTCGGGAATAGGCATTGGCCGCCGATGGTGTGTCGGGCGCGTCAGTCAAACCGCGCGGTTGCAGTTTTGCCGTCGGGTGCGGTGAACTGAATCGCTCCCTTGGGATGAGCCGGCAGGGCCGTAGCCGCGGTCCCGCTCAACACGTTCTTCTCCGAAGGAGCGAGCGTTATGCGCTCTGCCTTTCCTCCCAGATTGAAAATGGCAACGCCCTTAAATCCCTTCGGATCAACCGGTTTGTCGTCTTCGCCTGTGAGGAAGATCTCAACCGTCTTGTCTCTCACAACGAGTTCCGCATGATAGGCGCCGGCATCGCCGACGCGCCCTCCATGTGAACCGTTCGGCTCGTGCGCGTACGCCGGCAGCCCGGCCAGCAGGGCGGCGCCCAGAGTGAGGTATCTGAACTTCATGCGCGGTCTCCTTTCAAGGCGTGAGCGATCAATACGAATGTGAAGCAGCATGTTTCCCGAGAGACTCGTCGGACTGCCGTTGCATCAGCCGAATCAGCGGCTTTCTGCCGAACATGAGAAACAGCACGGGCGTGATCAGCGCATCGAGCAGTGTCGCGCTGACAAGCCCGCCGAAGATCGTCACGGCGACCGGATGCAGTATCTCCTTGCCCGGCTCGTCTGCCGCGATCAGCAGCGGCAGCAGCGCAAACCCCGCGGACAGCGCCGTCATCAGCACAGGTGTCATGCGCTCGAGGCTTCCGCGGATCACAAGCTCCGGCCCGAACTCCATGCCCTCGTGAAAGGCGAGATTGATGTAGTGGCTTATCTTGAGAATGCCGTTGCGTGTCGCGATCCCCGTGAGGGTGATGAAGCCGATCATACTGGCGACAGATAGCGGCTGGTCCGTCAGCGCCAGCGCCGCGACCGAACCGATCAGCGCGAGCGGCACCCCGCCCATGATGATCAAGGCCAGCACGGCGGAGCGGTAGCGGCTGTAGAGGATTGCGAAGATCAGCGCGAGAGAGATGGCCGAGAGTATGCCGATGGTGCGGCTTGCCTCTTCCTGAGCCTGGAATGTACCTTCAAGGCTTGCGGTGACCCCCTGCGGCAGCCTGGTCGCCTGAAGCTCCGAGCGGATGCGGCGGACGATTTCGGCCATGTCGGTCTGTCCGTCGGAGTTGGCCAGCACGACGATGCGTCTTCGGCCGTTTTCTCTCAGGATCTGGTTTGGACCATCGGTCTCCTTCACATCTGCGATCTGACGTGCCGGTATCCACCCCGACGGAGTTTTGATCAGGAGGTCGCCGAGCTTCTCGGTGGTGCGAAGCCGGTCGGGCAGCCGCATGACAACGTCGTAGCGCTTATAGCCATCGACCACGCGCGAGATAACGCGCCCGCTCGACAGGCGCGATAACTGATCGGTCACGGCTCCCGGCTGTACGCCGTACAAAGCGGCTCGCGTATAATCGACGCGGATTTCGAGTTGCGGGATACGTACCTGCTTTTCGACCTGCAGGTCCTGGATGCCTTCAATCTTCGAGAGCCGCAGACGGAGTTCTTCCGCGCTATTTCGGAGCGTGTCGAGCTCGTCGCCGAACAGTTTCAGGGCAAGTTCGGCGCGAATGCCCGAAAGCATATGATCGAGCCGGTGCGAGATCGGCTGTCCGACATTGATCGAGAGCGGCAGCACCGAAAGCCGCGAGCGTATGTCCGCGACGATCTCGGTTTTCGGCCGCTGCGAGGGCTTGAGATCGACTTCGAGGTCGGACGAATGGACGCCTTCCGCGTGCTCGTCCAGTTCCGCGCGCCCCGTACGCCGCCCGACGCTGATCACCTCAGGCACATCAAGCAGCAAGCGTTCCGCGATTGATCCAACCCGGGCAGATTCGGAAAGCGAAACGCCAGGGGTGAATGCAATATTGATCGTGAAAGTGCCTTCGTTGAAAGCCGGAAGGAACGCGCGTTTCAAGGCGAACGCGCCGGCACCGGCGCCCAGCACCGCCAGCGCCGTCACGCCGAGCAGCAATCCCTTGTGGGCGAAAGCGAACCCGAGCGCCGCGCGGTTGGCCGATTTGAGCTTGCGGACCAGCCAGCTTTCCCGCTGCGCGAGGCGTCTCATCCCCGGCAGCAGGTAATAGGCCATCACGGGCGTGAGCGTGATCGAAACCAGCAGGCTGGCGAGGATCGAGATAATGTAGGCGTGGCCGAGCGGCGCGAATAGCCGTCCTTCGATGCCCGAGAGCGCGAACAGCGGCACGAATACCAGGACGATAATCATCGTGGCGTAAACGATGCCCGAGCGCACTTCATTGGACGCCGAAACGACAACCTCGAACACGGATCGGGGACTACCTTGCTCGCTGTTCTCGCGCAGCCGGCGGAAGATATTCTCGACATCGACGACGGCGTCATCGACCAGCTCCCCGATGGCGATCGCAAGGCCGCCCAGGGTCATCGTATTGATCGAGAGACCGAGTAGCTGGAAAATGATCGCCGTGGTCAGGATCGAGACCGGGATCGCGGTGAGCGAAATTGCCGTCGTGCGCCAGCTGAGAAGAAACGCGAACAGGATGACGGCTACCACGAGCGCGGCTTCAAGGAGCACCCGTTGCACGTTGTGGATCGAGTTTTCAATGAAGCTCGCCTGCCTGAAAATGATCTCGTCCGTCTTCACGCCGGACGGCAAGCTCGGCTGCAGCTCCGCGAGCGCCTGTGTGATCTGCTGCGTCAGCCGCACCGTATCGACTTTGGGCTGCTTCTCAACCGAGATGATGACGGCGGGTTGGCTCATATAACCCGCATCGCCGCGCTTGATCTTGGGCGCAAAGTCGACGCTTGCTACTTGCCGCAGCAGAATCGGGCGCCCTTCAATGGAGGTGACGACGATGTTGCGCAGGTCTTCAAGGCTCGTCGTGCGGCCGATATTGCGGATGAGATATTCGCGGGCGTGCTGGTCCGTGAAGCCGCCGCCGGTGTTGGTGCCGAACTGCGCGAGCGCCTGCTCCACCTGCTCATAACTCACCCCGAGCGCCCGTAGCGCAGAAGGCAGCGGCGCGATCCGGTACTGCCGGACCTCGCCGCCGATCGGGATCACCTGCGCAACGCCGGGGATCGCAAGCAGCCGGGGCCTGATTGTGAAATCCGCAATCTCGCGCACCTCCATCGGTGATGCTGTCTTGGAGGTCACGGCGATCAGGAGAATTTGGCCCATGATCGAACTGATGGGGCCCATCTGCGGGGTGACATTTAGGGGGAGCTGGCTCTGCACTTGCGCGAGACGCTCCGCGACGAGCTGCCGGTTGCGGTAGATATCCGTTCCCCAATCGAACTCTACGTACACAATCGAAAGCCCGACGCCCGAGACCGAACGCACGCGGCTGACGCCCGGCACGCCGTTCATCCGGGTTTCGATCGGGAACGTGACAAGCTGCTCGACTTCCGGCGGCGCGTAACCTTCCGATTCCGTCAGGATGGTAACGGTCGGACGATTGAGGTCCGGAAACACGTCGACGGGCAACTGGCGGGCGGTATAGCCGCCCAGAACAACGAGAATGCCCGCCATCGCAAGAACGAGGAGGCGGTTGCGAAGCGAGACGCTGACCAGGAATGTGAACATGGATGTGTTCCTTCAGCGCACGTGATCGAGCAGGTCGGCGCCTTGCGACACCACCCGCTTGCCCGGAGCGAAACCGGACACGATCAGCACCCGGTCGCCGTCGAGGGGCTCGGTGCGCACGCTCCTTGGCACGAACCGCTCGGGCGCGATGTGCTCGTATACGAAATCCTGGCCGTTCGACCCGCGCACGACGCTGCTGCGCGGCACCGCAAGGCCTTCCTTTGTTTCGTCGGTGGCGACCAGCACGGTTAGGAACTGGCCGGCCCTGAGCCCCGCCGTGTCGCCCGTTACGGCGAAATGTACCGGCACCGACTGGCTGCGATCCGCGAAGCCGGTACCGCGATAGATCAGGTCGTAATTCCTGCCGGTATACGTCGACGCCCGCGCGCCTTGCGATGGTTCGACGCTCTCGAAGCTCAGCGCTTCGACCCACAGCCGCGCGGGGTCGATGATGTTGAAGACGACGGAGCTTGGCTGGACGATTTGGCCGGCCACGGCACTGCCTTCAGCGATGACGCCTGCGACCGGGGCAATCAACGGTTCGGGTTCGCGGCGCGATTTGTCAATCGATGCGCGCCGCTCGCGAAGCCCTTCCAGCTCCAGCCGCGTGTCCTCGAGTTGAGTCCGGGAAATGGCGCCCGACGGTGCGAGTTGTTCGTAACGTGCGAACCTGCGTTCCACGATCGAGATCTGCTGGTCGAGCTCGCCCTGGCGCTGCCGCATGTCGGAAACGTCGATCGCCTGAATGGGCGGCGTGACATAGCCCAGGATGTCGCCTTGTTTGACCCGTGTGCCCAGTCGAGGAAAACCCTCCGGCGGCGCGGAAAGCCGGCCGCCCACGGCGGATTGCACATACCCGCTGGCATTGGGATCGGGAATGATCCTGCCTGGAAGTTCGGTGACCTTCCTGTGCTTTGCCTGTTCGGCGACCAGCGTCCGCAGCGCAAATATCCGCTGCACCGACTTGGGCACGAACACCGCCCCATCCGGCAGGCGCTGGGCGCGTTCTCCTGAAACGACGCTGATCGCGACTTGCGCCTTGTCTTCTTCATGGCCGTGGCCTTCATGCGCCTTCGTCTCACGGACGCCCGCGACTAACGCAGCAAGGATGGCGACAATTGCCGCCGCTCGTCTCCCGCGAAGCGCAATGGCCGTTAGCAGTGCCCCCGTCAGCAGGCCGCCCAGAACGAGGAGAACCGAAGTTGTGCCGATGTGTTCGCCGTGAGCCGCGTCCCCTTGTACGGGACTTTGCGCCGCCTCACGCGCCGTCTGAATCGTCATCGGCAAAATGTCGGTGGCCTCTCCCGCTGTAACGGTGAAGATGAGGTCAGTGCGTCCGTTCTTTGCCAGCCACGGCGCCGGTAGCCGGTACGTACCGTCGGTGTGCTCCGTAGCCTTTACTGAGCCGCCTGGCGTTTCAACTTCAAGTATTGCGCCCGTCACCGGCTCGTTCGTGGCGAACCGGTCGAGATGGATCTCGAGATTGTCGCCGCGCGCGACGGCAACGATTTCGAACGTGTCGGAATCGGCCTCGCCACGTGGCAACGCACCTGTCGAGACGGCAGGTTGTTCGCCGTGGTCATGACCTTCATGGGCGGAAGCGGGAGCGATCGCAGCGCACAGAGCTGCGACTGCCGCGAGAGCGCGCAGACTGCACCCGAAATCGGAAAACATACCAAAATCCTTCAGTCTGAATGGCCGTCAGTTGCGGGCCGTAGCGCCGGCCGCGCAAATTCACTGATCGTTTGCGTTCAGATGAAGTATTTAGGAGGACGCCTGAGGGACTCAGGTGCGCGATCTGGCCCTATCTGGGACAGAACAAACGCAACACGCGTTGCCGATCTGGACAGTGGGACAAGTTGCACGAAATTCGGCAACCCGGCCGCACAGCAAGCGGCGCATGCGGCTGTGCAGCAGGCGCCGACGCAATTCCGGTCCGAAGAGGCGGGCGTCTCGCCTTGCTCCCGCGGAGCCTGTTGCAACACTGCGCGCGCTGCCGACCGTTCGGATTGATCAAAGGCGGCTTGATCAAAAGCGGTATCACTATGCCCGCCATGGTTGTGAGCGGCAGCATGGTGCTGGTGGCCGGCATGGGCTTGGGCAACAGACGGCGCGAATGAAAGCACGATCAGAACGATCGCGGCTCCAAGTGCGCACATAATCCGTTGCTTCAGCATGACGATCCAATTGTAGCACAAGTTCGCACTAGATACCGCCAGGGAACCGGGAATTCAAGGCCGGAACGCGGCGGTGCCAGCATGGTTATCGCCGCGTTATTGTGACAGATGCCCGTCCGCGGCCCGCTTCTCAGTCTCTTTTGCCAAAGAGGCCATCAAAGACTTGTCTGGCCGTTTCGCCGATCATATGCCCGGTTGCCTCGTCTCCCTTGATCATCGACGACATGAAGCCGCGGGCCTGCTGCAGCGTTACGTGGGGCGGAAGCGGCGCGACTTCCGGGTCGGCCTTGACTTCGAGCACCACCGGCCGATCGCTCGTGAGAGCCTCCTGCCAGGCCGAGCTCAGCCGATCCGAGGAATCGACGAAGATGCCCTTGAAGCCGAGCATCTCTCCGAACCTCGAATATGGAAAATCGGGAATGTCTTGGGAGGCTTCGAATTTGGGGTTGCCTTCCATTACGCGCTGCTCCCACGTCACTTCGTTGAGGTCCTGATTGTTGAAGACGCAGACGATCCAGCGGGGATCCGTCCATTGCTTCCAGTATTTCTGAACGGTGATCAATTCCGCCATGTTGTTCATCTGCATGGCGCCGTCACCCACGAGTGCTATCACGGGGCGATCGGGATGCGCGAACTTGGCGCCGATGGCATAAGGCACCGCCGCACCCATCGACGCGAGGCCGCCGGAGAGTGAGGCCAGTTGACCGGTTTGCACACGGTAGTCGCGCGCAAACCAGTTGGCGCACGAGCCGCTGTCGCTGGTGACGATGGCGTTCGCCGGCAACAGCGGCGACATCTCCCAGATCACGCGCTGCGGATTCACCGGCTCCGCATCCGCCATGGCGCGGCCCTCGAGTTTCTTCCACCAGGAGGCGATGTTGGTTTCGATGCTCTTCGACCAGTCCCGATCCTCCTTGCGCTTGAGCAGGGGCAGCAGCGCGTTCAAGGTGGTCGCGGCGTCGCCGTGCAGGTTGACCTCGGCGGGATAGCGCAACGAAAGCATCGAGGGTTCGATGTCGATCTGGACGGCTCGGGCGCTGCCGTCCTTGGGCAGGAATTCCGACCAGGGAAAGCCGGTTCCAACCATCAATAGCGTGTCGCAGCCCTGCATGAGGTCCCAACTCGGTTCGGTGCCGAGCAATCCGATCGCACCGGTGACGAAGGGCAAATCGTCGGGCAGCACGTCCTTGCCGAGCAGCGCCTTTGCAACGCCTGCGCCGAGACGGTCCGCCAGCTCGATCAATTGAGGGGCCGTGCCACGCGCGCCTGCGCCGATCAATATCGCAACCTTGGTCCCGGCATTGAGGATTTCCGCGGCCCGGGCGAGTTCGGCATCGTCAGGCATGATCTTCGGCCGGCGATATCCGACGCCGGAGCGTGTGAAGCCGTGTGCAACCGCAGGCTCTTCATAATCCTGATCCTGGATATCTTTCGGAAAAATCAGAACCGACGGACAATTTCCGGCCTTCGCCACACGGATGCTGCGGTCAATCAGATGCCGTACCTGAGCAGGCGACGAGGCTTCCTGTACGAAGCCGGCGACGTCGGCGAACATGCGATCGAGATTCAGTTCCTGCTGGTAGCTGGCGCCGCGCACGGTCGCCTCGGCCTGGCCGCAGATCGCCAGCACGGGCACGTGGTCGAGCTTGGCGTCATACAGACCGGTGATCATGTGGGTGGCGCCGGGACCGCCGGTCGAGAAGCAGACTCCGAGTTCGCCGGTGAACTTGGCGTGCGCCACCGCCATGAAGGCCGCCATTTCCTCGTGCCGGGCCTGAATGAATTCGATGTTGCCTGCGCGCTGCAACGCGCCAGTCACGCCGTTGATGCCGTCGCCCGGATATCCATAAATTCGGCGGACGCCCCACGCGTGGAGCCGCTCAACAACAAAATCGCCGACTTTCATGCGGGCACTCCGATCGAAACAAAGAGCAGGCGGGCAATGAGCCCTTCCGTTTCAACGGTCGTTCGGCGGCGGCGTTCCTGTTGGCTGTCCATCGGATAACTCACGGCTCCGTTCGGTTTGCGTTGCGATGGCATCTCTGCCCAAGGGGGTTGAAGCCGTTCGAGGTCGCTCCCAAGTGCAGAGGAACGATCATCGCTCCGCCGGGATCGCTCGGAACCACCGTCATTCGGAGGCTGCATGCATACCGAGATCAACATTTTCGACAAACCCATCGAGCGCATCAGAAAAACCTGCGAGCTGATGGGCCTTGGCGCTGATTTCGACCGCAAGCTGCCGGAACTCGAAACCCACCTTGAAAGGCTGGTGGCCGAAGGTGAAACCAGCGAGGAACGGCTGACCGTGAGCGGTCTGACCTTCGTCAAGCAGGCATAACAGGGGCGTGCGTGAGGCGCTGACAAAGCAGCGTCAGGAAATTTCGTCCGGAAGCCTCCAGCCCGGATCCGGCGCGCAATACTCTTCCCTGATTTCCTTCACGTGATAGCGGGCCGGTACAAACAGGCCGCCTGCTTCATCGGCAACGGGAAGATCGGAGATCAGGGACGCGTCCAGGGCTTGCTTCCAGACCTCTGCCTCGGACGGCAGGCCAGGGCCGATCTGCCGGTCGTCAGCGAACAGCGCAAAGGGCACGGGCCTCCTCCCAATCAAAACCCCGCCAGCTATCTTAGATAACTGACGGGGCTTTTGAGCTGATAATTCCGGTGGATTTCTCCTTCCTGAACTACCTGCTCGCTCGTGCAACGCGGGACGATGGATATCGTTCCCATTTTTTTCAGCTGCGGATGAAGAAATGGCGCCGCCCGGGCGATCGACAGCCCTTCCTGATTTTTTGATGGGAGCGGTGCGCCAATGGCGGCTTTCGAAGCCTGCCTCAATCGCGTGGAACTATTGCCGCTTTTTCCTGCTTGAGGATGGCGTCTTCAACCCTGGAGCGGACCGCCCATGCGCAAACTACTGTTCGGAATCGCACTTACACTGCCAGTCGCTTTCATGTCCCCGGCAACGGCGATGCCCCGCGGCTACCCGTTGATCCACGACTCTCTGGTCAAGGGCGATCTGATCGAAGTAAAGCGCGGGCACGGCCGCGGGCATGGTTGGGGCCGCGGGCACGGTTATCGTCCGTTTGGTTGGAGCCGCGGCCGGAAAGTCGGCTGGCGCGGCCGCGGCTGCCCGCCTGGTCACTGGAAGAAGGGCTGGTGCTGAACCGGCTGACGATGCCGCATTGAGACGGTGATAGGCTCGTTTCGCTCTCCGCAACCTGTACCCTTCGTTCGCAACCAGTCTGCTGCTGCAGACTGGTGGGACGAGCCGATCCGCCGGAAGCCGCCTGACCCATTACCGGCGGATCCGGCGTTCCAGACGCTGCTTTTGAAGTTTTGACCGCCCGGAGGCCGTGCTATTTCTGGCCACCGGGCGAACTGCCCTCAGCACCAAACTCCGGGGGCCATCCTTTTGATCGACAAGCTTGAACTTCTGCTGGCGCTCGCGAAGGAGCGGCATTTTGGGCGGGCGGCGGAAGCCTGCGGCGTCACCCAGCCGACCATGTCGACCAGCCTCAAGCAACTCGAGGAAATTCTCGGCGTCATGCTGGTGCAGCGCGGCTCCCGCTTTCAGGGCTTTACGCCGGAGGGGGAGCGCACGCTCGACTGGGCGCGGCGTATCGTCGGCGACGCCCGCGCGATGCGGCAGGAGATCAACAGCCTCAAGGACAAGCTCTCCGGCGAGATCCGGATCGCCGCGATCCCGACCGTGCTCGGCATGGTGGCGCAGCTCACGACGCCGTACCGCGCGCGCTATCCCGACGTGCGCTTTCGTATCCAGTCCTGCACCTCGGCCGACGTGCTGGGCCTTCTTGAAAATCTCGAGGTCGATGCCGGGCTGACCTATATCGAGAACGAGCCGATCGGCAAGGTTCGCACCATTCCGCTCTACAACGAGAGCTATCGCCTGCTGACGGCGCCCGACGCCATGTTCGGCGATCGCAAGCAGGTCACCTGGAAGGAGGTCGGGCAGGTGCCGCTGTGCCTGTTGACGCCGGATATGCAGAACCGCCGCATCATCGATCGCGCGCTGGCCTCCGTTGGGGCCGAGGCCACGCCGACGCTGACCTCGAACTCGCTGTTGGTGCTCTACACGCACGTGAAGACCGGGCGTTGGGCGAGCGTGATGCCAGCCAAGCTGGCGGAGACGCTGGGGTTGGCCGACTCCGTCCGCAGCATTCCGATCGTCGATCCCGTCGTCGACTACAGCATCGGCATGGTGATCCCGCAGCGCGACCCGATGACGCCGCTGATCGCGGCGCTGGTGCAGGTCGCCCGCGAGGTAGCGCCGACGCTGGAATAGATGGCGCCGGTGCCTAATAGCTTGAAGCCATCAGCCGTAAACGCGGGTAGAGCCGGTCGATGGCGGCCATGTCGCTGCGCATCTGATCGATGATCCAGCCCCTGATCTCGCCAACGACCGGCCGGATCGATCGGTCATGCGGGTGCACCAGTTCGCAAAGCCGCGGTGTCGTGGTGAGCATTTCCGAGGCCGGGACCAGAGCGCCGGTCAGCAGCCAATGCGATGCGACCGTAAGCCAGCCGAGCGCGATGCCTTGACCGAGCAGCGCGGCCTGCACCACCACCGCATAGTCGGAAAAACTCAGCGACTTGGCGGGCCCGGATCGTTTGGTGAGAAAGGTTGGGTATTCTGCAGCCCAATCGCCCGGCGTATCCGCGAGCCGGATGATGGTGTTGGCCTCGATCGGTCCATCCGCGCTGTCTGCGTCTCGATAGGCCGGGCTGCAGATCGGCAGCATGACTTCCTTCATGACCAGCGCGCCGTTCCGCTCGGGATCATATCGATCGCGAAACCGCATGCCGAGATCGACATTGTCGACCGGCCCACGCAGCGGACCGGAGATAAGCTGGAAACGGAGATCGACGGTCGGAAACTGGCGCTGCAGTTTGTCGATTCGGGGCATCAGCCAGTGGGTGGTGAACGCCGAGGAGACCGAAAGCGTGACCGTCTCGGTGCCCTTGCGGCGTCGGTCGATCTCGATCAGGCCGCCTTCGATGCTGCGGAATCCATCGGATACGTGGCGATAGAGGATCTCGCCTTCTTCCGTCAGAGCCGCGCGGCCATTGGTCCGGTCGAACAGACGAACGCCGAGATAGTCCTCGAACTGTCCGAGCATTCGGCTTACCGCGGGCTGGGTGACGTTCAGTTCGGCGGCCGCCGCTGTGAAGCTGCCATTGCGCGCGGCGGCGTCAAAGACGAACAGCGCGTGGCTCGAGGGCAGCTTCCGCCGGAGGTCAGGCATAACCTCATGTTATGCCGACGGTGAGAATTTGGCAATTGCCCCTGCCGGCCAACTCTGGTTGGCTTGCGCGATAGCCTGCCAGCACGGGCAAGAGTGAAAAACTGGCGGGTGGGGACAGCCTTGGGAGCCGCCCTCAAGTGCCCGGTCTATAAGACGAGATCATGCCGGTTTCAACCGTCGCTTGCGATATCGCAGGTGACGTCGATGGCGCGCATCGGTGCACGCCCTCGGTAACGCAACGGGGTCGATCATTGGACCAGGGCGGAGAGAGCGTCGACATCAGGGCTGCGAGCAAGAACTATGACGCGGTCCGGGCGTTGGACAACGTCACCCTCAACGTCGCGCCGCGCGAGTTCGTCTCCCTGCTCGGGCCGTCCGGATCCGGCAAAACCACGCTGCTCGGCATCCTCGGCGGCTTCATTCAACCCTCGTCGGGCTCGATCCATTTCGGCGACCGCGACGTGACGTTCCTGCCGCCGCACAAACGCGACATTGGCGTGGTGTTCCAGAACTACGCGCTGTTCCCGCACATGAGCGTCGGCGAGAACGTGGCCTTCCCGCTGCGCGCGCGGCGGATTCCAAAGGCGGACTGGGCTGCGAGAGTGCGCGCCGCACTCGCGATGGTCGGGCTGTCGGGTTACGAGGCGCGCGGCATCGCCCAGCTCTCTGGCGGCCAGCGCCAGCGCGTCGCGTTGGCACGTGCCATGATCTTCGAGCCGCGCCTCATCCTGATGGACGAGCCGCTGTCGGCACTCGACAAGCAGTTGCGGGAAGCGATGCAGATCGAACTGCGCGAGCTGCACAAGCGGATCGGCGCCACGATCATCTACGTCACCCACGACCAGCGCGAGGCGCTGACGATGAGCGACCGCGTGGCGATCCTCAAGGACGGCCGGCTGGTCCAGATCGATCGCCCCGAGCGGCTGCACGATTACCCTGCCGACTCCTTCGTGGCGAGTTTCATCGGCGAGGCGAGCCTGCTGCCGGTCCGGCGCATCGACGCCTGCAGCGTCGCGCTCGGGCAGGCGGTCCTGAAAAGCGCGCGCGCAATTCCGAACGGCGAGGCGTTGATGCTCGCGGTGCACAGCGAGAAGCTCCTGATTGCGGATGGCGTGGCGGATGCCGCGCTCAACCGCCTGACCGGCAAGGTCACCGACATCGTCTATCAGGGCGAAAGCCTGCGCGTGTTCCTGCAACTGGCCGATGGCACCCGTTTGAGCTTGCGTCAGCCGAGCCATTACCAGGCCTCGCGCCTGTTACCTCCTGTTGGCGGCGATTTCACGGTCACTCTCCATCCCGAAGACACCATCGTCGTGCCCAAGGCGAAGGAGAAGGCGCATTGAAGGCAACGGGAAGGAGTGCCGATCGTCAAACCCGAGTGCAACTAACCAGAACAAGAGATGAAAATGTCCTATGATAGCTTCAAGGTTCTCACCTTCGACGTCGTCGGTACCTTGATCGATTTCGAAACCGGCGTGCTCGATGCCGTGCGCAAGATCTCCGGCCGGAGGGCGGTCGAGCTCAGCGACGATCAGATCTTTGGTTCCTATAAGCGCGGCCGCGATGCTCATCCGGAGCGGTCGAGCGAAGTGATGTTCCATGTCTACAGGTATCTCGCCAAGGAACTGGGACTGCCGACCGACGATGCCGCCTGTGACGCCTTCCAGCTCGCCGTGCTGCGCTGGCAGCCGTTTTCGGATTCGGTCGAGGCGCTGAAGCGGTTGCGCACCAGGTTCCGATTGGTCGCAATGACCAATGCCGATCGTGTCGCGCTGTCATGCTATGCTCATGCGCTCGACAATCCCTTCCACGATACTATCTGCGCCGACGACACCGGGGTTGCGAAACCCAATCCGGAATTCTTCGCCTACAACAAGGGCCGGCAGTCCGCGTTCGGCTACAAGCAGTCCGAGATCCTGCATGTCGCCCAGAGCCAGCATCACGACATCGGTATCGCCCGCAAGCTCGGCTACAAGGTCTGCTGGATCGAGCGGCGCCAGGGCATGAAAGGTTTTGGCGGCACGCCTGAGGTGCCGGAGCTCACAAAGCCCGATTTCCATTTTGCCACGATGAAGGCGTTCGCCGACGCGGCGCTTGGAAGCTGAAGGGCAGGGCGGCTGATATGGCAAAGGTTTGGACCCCAATGGCACCGGCCGCCTCGCTCTGGGCGGATACGGCGGAATCGTTGCCTGCCTTTCCGAAGCTTGCCGGCGAAGTAAAGGCCGATGTCGTCATCATCGGCGCTGGCTATACGGGGCTATCGGCCGCCCATCATATCGCGAAGAGCGGCCTCTCGCCGGTCGTGCTCGAAGCCAATCATCCCGGCTGGGGCGCGAGCGGCCGCAATGGCGGCGTCATCACCGCCAAATTCCGGCTCTCGTTTCGCGACATCGACGCCACCCACGGCCGCGCCATGGCGCGGCGAATGTACGAGATCGCGCATGAGTCCGTTGAGATGGTTGACGAGCTCGTCTCCGAACTCGGCATCACCGGCGCACGGCTGACACGCACGGGGCAGGTAAAGGCTGCACATAACGAAGCGACGCTGCGGGCCGCGATCGACGAAGCCGCCTGGATGACGCGCGAGATGCACGACACCGAGGTCAGGATCCTCGACCCGCACCAGATGCGCGACGAGACGGGCTCGCAGGTCTTTGTCGGCGGGATTCTCAATCCGGGCTCCGGCGGCATCCATCCGCTGAACTATCTGCGGGGTCTCGCCAGGGGCGTGGCGCAACGCGGCGTGCCGGTCTTTCAGGAAAGCCCGGTGCTCGCGCTGCGTCGCGACGGCGACGGTGTCGTGGCAGAAACGCCCGGCGGTATCGTGCGGGCGCGCCAGGCGATCATCGCCACCAACAGCTATTCCGATTTGACGTCGGCCACCGCGCGTGTGCAGCGGACGCTGGTGCCGTTCCGCAGCGCTCTCATCGCTACCGAAAAATTGTCGCCGAACCTCGCCGGCAGCCTGATGCCGACGGGGCGCACTTACACCGAGACCAAGCGCATGATGCGCTGGTTCCGCAAGGTTGACGACCGCGTCATCTTCGGCGGACGCGGCGCCTTCGGCAAGCAGGATTCCGAAAGCGCCTTCGATGCGCTGCGCAAGGCAATGGTCGGCATCTTCCCGGAGCTTGCTGATATTCCGCTCGCGTTCAAATGGTCGGGCCTTGTCGCGATGACGCTCGATTCGGTGCCGCATGTCGGCCGGCTCGATGATCGCACCCTTTATTCGGTCGGCTACAACGGCGCTGGCGTCGCCATGTCGAGCCTGATGGGTCGCTACCTCGCGGCCCTCGTGCACGGGGAGAAGGTCGATCTCGCGCTACTCGATGCTGGCCGTCTCAAGACTATTCCATTCTATCCGTTCCGCGAACCGGCCGTCCGCATAGTGGCCGGCTGGTACCAATTTCTGGATGCGGCCGGGCGGTAAGCGTTGCCGCCCCGGCCATAACAAGAGGGATTGAACATGATGATTGCATCTTTGTGCCGGCGAACACTGCTTGGCGTCTCCCTTGCGTTGGCTAGTCTTTCGGCCCGTGCCGACCAGATCACCTTCGTGTCCCAGGGCGGCGCCTACCAGAAAGCGCAAACCATCGCGATCCTCGATCCATCAGCCAAGAAGCTTGGCATCACCATCAACCAGGACAGCATCCCCGACGCCTGGCCCGCGATCAAATCGCAGGTCGCGAGCGGCAAGCCGACCTGGGACGTGGTCGACGTGCCGACCGGTTATTGCCTACGTGGCGGCGAGCAAGGGCTGCTCGAGAAGCTCGATTTCTCGAAATTGCCAAACGGCGCCGCGATGCCCGAGGCCTATCGTTCTCCATATTCGGTGGCCTACGAGTTCTATTCGAGCGTGCTCGCCTACAGCCAGAAGAAATTCGCGGCGGGAGTGGCGCCCAATAGCTGGGCCGATTTCTGGGATGTGAAGAAGTTCCCGGGCCGCCGCGCGCTGCGCAATCACCCGAGCGCCACGCTCGAGGCGGCGCTAATGGCCGATGGTGTCGCGCCCGACAAGCTCTATCCGCTCGACGTCGATCGCGCCTTTAAGAAGCTCGAGGAGATCAAGCCCAATATCACGGTGTGGTGGACTTCGGGCGCGCAATCGGCGCAGCTCCTCAATGACGGAGAAGTCGACATGGTGATGGCCTGGAACGGCCGCGTCACCGCGCTGGTCAAGGAGGGCGCCAAAGTCGACTTCACCTACAATCAGGGCATCCTGCAGAGCACCTCGCTCTGCATTCTCAAGGGTGCGCCCAATCTCGCAACCGCGGTCCGCTTCCTCAACGAGGCGGTCGACCCTGTCCACCAGGCCAACCTGCCGCTGCATATCGACTACGGCCCGGCCAACCCGAAGGCCTTCGATACCGGAGTCATCAAGCCGGAGCGGGCCGCGCAATTGCCGAGTGCGCCGGAGAACGCGGCTAAGCAGGCGTTGATGTCCTACGCCTGGTGGTCGTCGCCGGCCGGCGAGGCCGCGGAGAAGCGCTGGGTCGGCTTCATGCAGAAATAGTTTTGCGGCAACCCGGCGCGGCGCTCGTCAGCGTGCCGCGCCATCGCAGGATCACAATGAGCAGCCCCGTGCAGGACCTCTCGGCACTCCACCAACGTCGCGAACAGCGCCTGATGCTGGCGCTGGCGCTGCCGGCGCTGCTCGTGATCCTGCTGCTGGTCGTGCTGCCGGTCGGCTGGCTCGCCTGGCAGTCGGTCTATCACAACGGCTTTACGCTTGAGAATTACCGCCGGATCTGGAGCGAGGACATCTACTGGCGCAGCTTTGTCCTCACTTTCGAGATCAGCCTGCTGGTGACGCTGCTGGCGCTGCTGCTCGGCTATCCCATCGCCTATGCGGCGAGTATCGCGCCAAGGAGGTGGGGCATCATCATCCTGGCGCTGGTGGTGCTGCCGTTCTGGACCAGTGTGCTGGTCCGTGCCTATGCCTGGCTCGCGCTATTGCAACGGACCGGGGTCATCAACCAACTGCTGCGCCAGATCGGCGTGATCGACGAGCCGCTGGCGCTCGTCCACAACAGTTTCGGCACAATCGTAGCGACCCTGCACATCCTGCTGCCATTCATGGTGCTGCCGCTCTACGCCACGATGCAGCAGATCCCGCGCGATCTGATGCAGGCCGGCGCCAGTCTCGGCGCCGGTCCGATGCTCACCTTCTGGCGGATATTTCTGCCGCTCTCGCTGCCCGGGGTGCTCGCGGGCAGTACGCTGGTGTTCGTGCTCACCCTCGGGTTTTACATCACGCCGGAGTTGCTCGGGGGCGGCCGCACCATCATGATATCGATGCTGGTGAGCCGCAACGTCGAACTCTATGATCAGTGGGGTGCCGCCAGCGCCGTCGGCGTGGTGCTGCTGGTCGCGGTCGGCCTGATCTTCTTCGCGGTCAGCCGCTTCATTCCGCTCGATCGGGTGTTGGGGCATAAATGACGATGTCCCGCCCATTCCGCATTGCCCTGGTCGTGACCTGCGCACTGGTGCTGCTCTATCTCATCCTGCCGATCCTGATCATCGCGCCGATGTCGTTCTCGGCCGCGCGGTTCCTGACCTTTCCGCCGCCGTCGCTGTCGCTGCGCTGGTATCAGGAGTATGTCGGCAATCCGGCATGGATGCAGGCGACCCGCGTGACGCTGACGGTTGCGGTGCTCACCGTGGTTATAGCAACCCCGCTAGGCGTTGCTGCGGCATACGCGATCAGCCAGTCGAAATGGCGCATTATGCGGCTGATCCACATGACCTTGCTGCTGCCGCTGGTGGTGCCGATCATCATCACTGCGGTCGGCATCTTCTTCGTCTTTGCCAAGCTCGGCCTGGTCTCGACCATGGCCGGCCTCGTGCTCGCCAATGTCATGCTGGGCCTGCCCTATGTCGTCATCTCGGTCGCGGCCGGGTTGCAGAGCTTCGATGCCACGCAGGAGATGGTGGCGCGCAGCCTCGGCATGAACCGGCTGCGCAGCTTCTTCGTGGTGACACTGCCGCAGATCAAGGCCAGCGTGATCGCAGGCGGCATCTTCGCCTTCATCTCCGCGATGGACGAGACCATCGTCGCCCTGTTCATTTCCGGCGGTCAGTATCAGCCGCTGACCAAGCGGATGTTCACCGCGCTCCGCGACGAGATCGATCCAACGATTGCGGCCATCAGCACGCTGATGACCGCGGTCTCGTTCATGCTGGTCCTGGTTGCAACGACCCGGTCAAAGAAGGGCGCGTGAACGGGAAGTCAGGCTGCGACCTGATCCTCTGCCTCGGTTGAACGCGCCTCGCGCGGCAGCACGATGCGGACGACGGTGCCGGTGCCGAGCTTGGAGCGCAGCCGCATCGTGCCGCCATGCAGGCTGGTCAGTGATCTTGCGATCGCAAGCCCAAGGCCCGAGCCCTGGTAGGTCTTGGTGAGCTGGCTCTCGACCTGCTCGAACGGCTTGCCCAGCCGCCGCAGCGAAGCCGGCGCGATGCCGATGCCGGTATCGGCGATCATCAGCACGATCGAGTTGGACAGCACGTGGCTGCGCACGGTGACCTTGCCGTCGTCGGGGGTGAACTTTACGGCATTGGACAACAGGTTGACGAAGATCTGCTTGACCGCGCGGCGGTCGGCCAACACGGAAATCGTGCTTTCGATGTCCGCGTCCAGCGTCAGGTTCTTGTCCTCGGCACGCCCGGACACCACGCGCAGCGATTCCGCCAGGATTTTCGATAGATCGAGCTGCTCCATGTCGAGCTTCATGCGGCCGGCCTCGATCTTCGACATGTCGAGGATGTCGTTGATGACTTCGAGCAGGTATTTGCCGCTGGTCAGGATGTCGTGGCAGTACTCCTGATACTTGTCGGAGCCGAGCACGCCGAACATGCCGCTGCCCATGATCTCGGAGAAGCCGATGATGGCGTTCAGCGGGGTGCGCAGCTCGTGGCTCATATTGGCGAGGAACTTCGATTTCGCCTGGTTGGCTTCCTCGGCGCGGTTCTTCTCCTGCGAATATTTTTCCGCGAGGTCGGCGAGTTCGGCCTGCGAGCGCTTCAGGTCGAGCACGTTGGCGCGCAGGCGGGAGTCATTTTCGATCAGCTTCTGCTCGTGCTCCTTGATCCGGGTGATGTCGGTGCCGACCGAGACGTAGCCGCCGTCCTTGGTGCGGCGCTCGCTGATATGCAGCCAGCTTCCGTCGTCGAGCTGCGCCTCGAATGTGCGGGCTCCCGGCGCTTGCGCGCCGGTCTCCTGCAGTCTGGTGCGAACCTCCGGCATGCTGCCGACCTCGATCACGGTCTCGTACGACGTGCCGGGGGTCACCGCCGTATCGGGCAATTTGTGCAGGCGCTGGAAATGCGAGTTGCAGAGCACGAGGCGATCTTCCGCGTCCCACAGCACGAAGGCTTCCGGAATGGTTTCGATCGCGTCGCGCAGCCTGAGGTCGGCTTCCACGGTCTTCTCGGCGAGGCTCTTCTGCTCGGTGATGTCGACCGCGATGCCGATCAGGTGCAGCCCGCCATCGGCCGAGGTGTGGCTGAGCTCGCAGCGCACCCGCAGCCAGATCCAGTGGCCGCCGGTGTGCTGCATACGGAAGCTCTGGTCGATGTGGGTGATCTTGCCGGCGATCATCTGGTCGGCGATCGCGAACAGGTCGATGTCGTCGGATTTCACCAGCGCGTTGACTTCGCCGAAGGTGAGGAGGTCGTTGCGGGAATCAAGCCCGAGCATCGTGAACATCGATGCCGACCAGAAGATCCGGCCGCGCGAGAGATCCCAGTCCCACAATCCACAGCGGCCGCGGTTGAGCGCGGTATCGATCCGGCCGCGCACCGCGTCGTTGATCAAATCGCCCTCGCGGGCGCGGGTCGATTGCCAGTGGAAAGCGAAGCCGAGGATCAGCACGACGAAGCCCGTGGTAGCCGACAGCGTCACCGACAGGGCGGCATCCGAACCCCACAGCGGCTCGTTCCGTTCCTGGATGACGATGACCATGCCCGGCAGCGACTTGACCAGCCGCGAGATCGCCATGGCGCCGTTGCCGTTCGGCAGCGTCATGTCGTTGACGACGCCCTGCTGGCCGGGCGTGGCGAGCAGTTGTGCCGTGCTGATGACGTCGAGGACGCGATCGCTGGCGCCAAGGCTGCTTTCGACGGGAACACGGGCCAGGATCCGGTGATCGGCGCCGGTGATGATGACGTGGCGGCCGCTCGCAACGCCCCAGGCCGGGATCAGGTCGGGCAGCAGGCCCTGCAAGCGTTCGATGTTGGCGACGCGGTCCTGCCGCACCGAGGCAATGCGGTCGAGGCGTTCGGCCAAGAGCTCGGTAAGCGCGGAGAGGTCGCGCTTCATGGCGGCGCGCTTCTGCCGGCTCTGGTCGATCACCTGCACGAAGGCGCCGAGGCAGATAGTGATGAGGAAGGCGATGATGAGCGTGGGCACGGCGCGGCGCAGCGCCGGCTCTGCGGTGAGCAGCCGGTGGTAGGCAGGTTTTGCGATCGATTGCGCCAATCCTTTGATCGAGTCGGATTGGACACACGCGTTCGCCGCATGCGCGCGCGCCATGCTTTAGACCCCCGCCGAAGGCTCTTTTGCACAATGTCCGGAAGCACCCCGTAGCTTCCGAATCATGCCGATTTGAATCCACTTTTTTCGGGCTGTCGAGAGTCAACGATTCGTTAATTCGAAATAAATCTTGTCCAACGCGAATTAAGGCACGCTCGATGCGAGTCCGAAACGGGAACGCGCCCGCAAAGCTACGCGCGCGGCGGTTCGGCATGGCTGATGACGCGCTTGATCGAAGGGAACGCGCGGCGCAGCGCGCGCTCGATCTCGTCGACGTTCTCATGCACCTTGATCACGCTCATCGATGGCGCCGCGCGGCAATGGAAGTTAACGATCTCGCCGGCCTCGGTGTCGCGCACGCGAACATTATGGATATCGTGGATGGCGCCGTTGCCGCCGGCAAAACGCGACAGCGCGGCCTTGATGGTTTCGACGCGCTCGGGCGCAGCATCGGTGCCAACAGGCAGCTCCGGCTCGAGCGGCTCGATGTGGGTGTCGACCTCGACGTCCTCGCCAAATTCCTCGCGGATGCTGCGCTCCAGGTCGTGGGCAATGTCGTGCGCGGCGATGAGTTCCATGTCGCCGTCGACTTCGAGGTCGATGCTGACCGTCAGCCTACCGCCGAGATCGTGCACGGTGACATGGTGGACGGCGAGGCCAGAATTGCGGGCGATCACCATGATGCGCTCGCGCACGCTCTCATTGTCGCGCGCGACCGGCACCGCGGTGAAGGTGAGGTCGGCGTCGCCGAGCGCTTGCGTGACCGCAGCCTGCGCGGTGTTCTTGATCGCCTCGACGCGGTCGATCGGGTAGGTGCGCGGCACTTTTGCGATGGCGTCGATGAAATGCGTCGGCCCGACCATGCGCACGCGCACGCGTTCGACGCCGACGACGCCGGGCACCGCGCGGATGGCGGCGGTCGCTTTTTCGGACGCGCCTACGGGTGCGCGGTCGAGTAGGGTCTCAATGGTGGAGCGCCCGAGCCGTAGGCCGAGGATCGATATCATCACGGCAACGGCGATGGCGGCAACCGAGTCGCCCCAAGCATAACCGAGCCCGGTGAGCACGAGGCCGGCGATGACGGCGATCGAGCCGAGCACGTCGGAAGCAAAATGCAACGCGTCCGCCGCCAGCGCCTGGCTCCGCGTCTGCCGCGCCGTGCGATGCAGCGCCCGCGCGCGCCAGAAATTGACCGCGATATCGATTACCAGAACGACGAAGGGGACAGCCGATATCGTCGGCGGCGGCGCACCTTCGCGCAGCCGGCTCCAGGATTCGACCAGGATGCCGCCGGCGAGCACATAGAGCAGCGCGATGACGAAGAGCGCCGACAGGCTTTCGAACTTGCCGTGGCCATAGTGATGTTCCTCGTCAGCGGGCTGGTCGGACACCCGCACCACGAGCCAGGTGATCACGGTCGCGATCACGTCGACGGAGGAATGCAGCGCCTCCGAGATCAGCGCGAGCGAGCCGATCGCGATACCGACCGCGAACTTCGCCGCAGCCATGCCGGCGCTGGCGAAGATCGAGATCGCTGCGACGTTGGTCTTCAGGGTGGGGATGGGACTCATGAGCGGCGGTTTAGCAGGGCGTCATGCAAGATTAAAGCGGACGTCGAACACGCAATCGCCACTCACTTGCAGGAGCGATTTGTTGCGAATTGTTCCGAATTGAGGAGATCGTCATTGCGAGCCAACGGGTCGCGCGAATGCCCGCCCGATGACAGGCTCCGCGAAGCAATCCGTCCTCCGCCCGCGAGGTGACAATGGATTGCTTCGCTTCGCTCGCAATGACGTGGAGACAGCGCCGCAACACACGATCGTCATCCCCCGCGCATGCGGGGGATCCAGTACGCCGCGATCTATCGGTTCAATCACAACTGCCTCTGGGATACTGGGTCGCCCGGTCAAGCCGGGCGATGACAATTCGGTGTGTGTCCGCGTTCTCGCGGCGCGATCCGCCCGAGCTTTTCAAATTCGTTCGCCCTAGAGGAAGAGGGCGCAGGGAATGCCGGGTGCTTGCTGCACCCGCGGTCTCGTGTGCAACTAGCGCGAAGAAATGCGCACACGAGCATACAGGTACAGCCGAGGCACTCCGGCATTCCCTGCGCAATGGTTTTACGGCTTATGCCGAGCTCTCCCTGGAGACGAATTCCTTTTGTCTCCATCGCTGCCGGCTTGATGGCGCTCCGATCCGGTTGGATCACGTTCGCCACCGGCAGCTTGGCACCAGCCACGGGTGTCAGGACCACACGGTTTTGCCGTACGCTTCAGCGCCGTACGTCCTGCGCGCCATGTTCACTCACGGCCGAAGCCGCCCTGCGACCACTCTGCGCGCCGACGCTGCCGCGTCCACCGCATCCCGCCCCACGTTCGTGACGATGGCCAACGCCCCTCTTGTCGGGACGGGACGGCGGGATTTGTAGGCGTGATTTGGGTCTGCGGCGAAGCGGAATATTTTTGATGCGACGACTGGACGGGGCAAATCACGTTGAAGATGTTAGGGAAAATCGATCTTTGAAGAAAAATCGATTTTTTCGCACTGCTATTTACCGATAATAAGGCCGATGTCGCGGCTGACTTTGCCCCTGTTTGTGCACCATGAGCAGGGGCGTGGCGAACTGCCCAAGGACGACCGCGAGGCCGTTCGTCTCTACGAGATCGCTGCGGACCAAGGGCCCTACAGCGCAATCCTACCTCGGACCCTTCTAAGACGCTGCATGCGTCGCTAGTTGGCCATAGCGGACATGGCATTTGGGTTTGGCCAATTCAGCTTTTGACCGATTGTGTTGCAAAAGTTTTTTTGGGGTGGCGAACGAAAATTCTTAGAGCCGCTGATCCGTTTTACGCGCGGCGACGTGAGGGGCCAAGTCGCTTCATCCAAAATTGATCACGGACCTCCGTAGTGGCGCTGAAAAGCGACGCAGCAGCAGAGAAGTCAAAAAATCAACTTTCGCGAGATTTTTGGTGCTGTTCGATTTTCGACTTTTGCAACACAATCGACCCGGAGCGGAAATTATCCCTCTGGTATCCCGGCCGTGCGCATGCCCTCATATAATCGCTCAAGACTGGCTATCCATTCTGGGTTGTCGAACCGGAAGACATTGATGCGGTATCTACGGATGGTGAAGCTGCGATCAAGCGCCAATCCGGTCTCGGCCGTAGATCGTGCCTCCTTCAGGTCTCCCATCATCGCCAGTGCACCAGCGAAGTGAAAATGAGAAAGCGCGTGATTGGGATTGGCTTCAATGCTCCGGCGAAGCCAGTTGAGTGCCTCAAGGTCGGTTTTGGCCATCAACTTGGCCATCCCGACAAACATGAACCAAAGAAAGGCGCGCGTATCGCGCGGGGACAGTCGCAGCGCATCTTGAATGTGCCCCTCTACGTCCTCGCCACGCTCCAGTACATACTTTCCAAGTCCGATGAACCCATGTGCATCGGCTAGATTGCGATCCAGCGCCAATGCCTGATGACATTCGGCGATACCTTTGGCCGCGCGGCCTGTTCGAATTTGAACTGCGCCGAGGAGCATGCGGGCTCTGGGATGGTTTGGGGCGCGTAACAGCACGCTGTTCAACGCTTTCTCCGCGGTCCTGAAATGCACTGATCCGTCATCGGTCATAAAGGATGAACCCACCGATACATCGACCTGAGCCGCGGCAACTGCCGCTTCAATGTTGTCGGGTTCAAGCGCCAAGACACGCAGGAAGAAGTCCTTTGCCCCGCCATAAACGCAGATGTCACCCCCTTGTTCAGGAACGCCCTACCTTGAAAGTATAAATCCATAGCGTCCGGGCGAAGCGATCGTTCTGCGCGCCGCGCCTCGACTTTGATGAGTTCGAAGTTCAACGTATTGGCCAGTCGCGATACGATCTCATCTTGCATATCTAACAAGTCAGCAGCCGGCTTGTCGAAGCGCTCGGCCCACACATGAGTTCTGGTTTGAGTGTCGGTTAGCTGGACGTTCAGGCGGAAGCGGTTCCCACCGCGTTGTACCGACCCCTCCAGCACGTAACGTACATTCAGCTCGCGGCCGATCTCCCTCACGTCTACCGCTTTCCTCTTGAAGGTGAACGCGGTGTTGCGGCTGATGACGAACGCGCCGGTGATGCGCGACAAGTCCGTTGTAAGACTGTCCGTCACACCATCGACGAAGTGCTCTTGTTCAGGATCACCGCCGAGGTTTGCGAACGGCAGAACAACGATGGACAGACGAGGCATTGCAGATGGATTCGACGGCTCTCCAAGGTCAGGGCGATCTGGTGTCGCGGCGATCGAAAGATCGGGGCGGGCAATCGGGTTTCCGCTGATGGCCAACATGTAGCCGCGGCGCGGCAGGGTCCTCAACGCTAATCGATCGGCATGTCCCAACGCACGCCTGACGTCGCCAATCGCGTGGACTAGAGAGTCTTCCGTGACCTCACAGTCCGGCCAGACTTCATCCATGATTTCGTCTTTGCGCACCAAATGGCCGGCTCGTGTCGCAAGAAGCCGAAGCAACAACCAGGCCCGAGGGCGCAGCGGCACTATGTCGCCGCGTCCATCGATCAACAGCTCGCGGCCAAGGTCAATGGTCCGGTCGCCGAGAACGATTGAATGCTGCGAAGAATTAAGCAAAGGCCGCCTCTTCCAGGTCTCTTTCCGAAAATTTCGCCAAACTTTCGGGACGCAAGGTCAATTGTACAGCATCATGGCGCGGCTTGGGATAGCGACAGCTTCCGGGCAGCCGATTCCTAAGGATGCAACGAGCAAGAGGCGCGCGTCCATGATCCGCCCAATCTTCTTCGCCCCGCTAAGCCGTTCAGTTTTCAGCTTTTTGGGTATCACACTACTCGCCTCCGCCATTTTTCCGGTGGCCGCGCAAGGGCAAGAAATCAGAGTTACCCTCTTGGGCACAGGATGCCCTCCTGCCGTGATGAACCGGTTCGGGCCGAGCACCCTCGTCGAAGCGGGTGGGCAGAAGTTCATTTTCGACGCAGGCCGGGGCGCCCTTCAGCGGCTCAACCAGGTCAAGGTGCCCTGGCAGCGAATAGACGCCGTCCTTCTCACTCACCTGCACTCGGACCATGTGGTCGGCTTCCCGGATCTGTGGCTGACCGGTTGGCTTGTGGGGCGGCCAGGGCGGGATCGACCATTGAAGGTGCAGGGGCCAACAGGGACCAAGCGCATGATGTCGTTCCTCGAGCAGGCATTCGAGTTCGATATACGGATGCGATTAGACGATGACCGAGCACCACCAGACGGCGTGGTCATCCTCGCCGAGGACATCACTGAGGGCATCATATATGAGAACAGCGGCGTGAAGATCACCGCGTTCGAAGTGGACCACGCACCGGTGAAGCCTGCTTTCGGCTATCGGATCGATCATTCCGGCAGGTCTGTTGTGCTTTCCGGAGACACTCGCGTTTCTGAAAATCTCATTCGGCACGCGCAGAATGTTGATCTGTTGGTTCACAACGTTGTCTCGCCAGAGACATTCCAACGTATTGGAGTTCCGCCGGCGCAGACAGCAAACATCATCGCCCACCACACCACGCCAGAGCAAGCGGGCGATGTGTTCGCTCGGACGAAGCCTAAGCTAGCGGTGTATTCACACATCGTGTTGCCAAACGCGACCGAGCAGGATCTGATTCCACCAACGCGGAAGATTTACTCAGGTCCATTGGAGCTCGGTGAAGATCTGATGGTCATCGAGGTCGGTGAGAAGGTTGAGGTCCGAAGACCCGCTAAACCTTGATCCCAGTGTGAGTCCAGCGACAACGCGATCGAATAGGCTCGGGCCAATTTGTCGCGCCGCATGAGTCCGGATTTGGTCCATTGCAGACCCTTGAGCTAAGTTATCACGACGCCCGCTTTTGACCGAAGCGGACTCACGGCGCCCGGTGTGGATCAACAGCATCACTTCCAGCGCGCACCGCGACGAACCAGTAAGTGCTGCCTGTAACAAGGCCGGCCAACGCGAATGGCCAGAGTGTGGTGTCGGGCCACGGCGTGATCAGGTGTTGGCACAGCCAGCCGATCGCCACGCCGCTTATTGCGAATACCGCAGCAGACTGGACTCGCAGAGCTTTTGTCACCCAAATAACGGCAGCGGCTGGAATGGCTGACATCAGGATAAGGATCGGTTACCGCCCGACTGATCTAACTGCTTCACACCAAGGCTAGCAGTGTGCGCGTATGTCCGCTCTTGGCCTAAGCGGACCTCTACCGCTCGCGCAGCAATTCGGCTCAGTTCGTAGGATGGGTGGAGCGAAGCGATACCCATCAATGCTACCGTTCACACCGGCGATGGGTTTCGCTGCGCTTTACCCATCCTACGAAAGCACGCGTCCGCAATCTCGCGGCGAGATGCCTGGGCCTTGCAAATCATTCGCCCACCGAGGATGAGGGCGCAGGCAGACCCTGGAACACCACCCGCGTTTCAGAGGTCGATCTGGCATGGTCAACTCCAAACGTTGGATTCCGCTTTGGAATCCATAGAGAGGGAACACCCGGAGTTGTGACGGAGATCATATTGTTCCCTCGACTTCCGGAGCATTGTGCCGCCGCTACTGATATCCGTTGAGGTCCGGATGCAATGCACTAATTGCGCGGCCGAAGTCTCGGAGCAAAGCAAATTTTGTGGGCAGTGTGGAGCGGCGGTCGTGCGGCGCTGTCTGGCCTGCGGTGCGGCAAACCCAGCCCTAAACAAGTTCTGCCGCGACTGCGGGACCAAACTGCGCGAGGATTCTCCCGCGGTGGTACCGATGGCCCGGGACTCGCGCCCGATCGAGCGCCGGCAGCTTACCGTACTGTTTTGTGACCTGGTCGGATCGACTGAGCTCTCCGCAAGGCTCGATCCCGAAGACTTCAGCGCAATCATCGCCGACTACCGGCGTTGCATTACTGAAACCGTTGCCCGCTTCGACGGCTTTGTCGCGCGACATCATGGGGACGGCGCGATCGTATGCTTTGGCTATCCTCAGGCGCACGAAGACGACGCGGAGCGTGCCGTTCAAGCCAGCCTTTCACTGGTGCAGGCGATCGCCGCCTTGCCCGCGAAAGAGAAGTTGAGCGCGCGCGTCGGTGTTGCAACGGGCGTAGCGATTGTTGGCGATATGTCGGATAGCGCGATTTCCGAGGAGCATGGCATCCTCGGCGACACCCCGAACCTTGCCGCCCGACTGCAATCGCTCGCACAGCCCGGTGGCGTTGTTATCTCGGGGCGCACGAAGACGATCGCGGGACCGCAATTCGAGTATATCGATCTCGGTAAGATCGAGATCAAGGGATTCGCAAAACCAGTCGCTGCCTGGCAAGTTGCCGGCAAGACAACCGTGACCAGCCGATCGCACGCTCTCCAGAGCTGCGATGTACTGCCGCTGATCGGTCGTGACAAAGAACTGGAGCACCTTCTGCGCCGATGGGAGCGGGCCAAGAGCGGCGAAGGTCAGGTGGTGCTGCTCTCTGGTGAAGCGGGGATCGGCAAATCACGACTCACCGTCGCGCTTCTGGAGCAGCTTGCTCGCGAGCCGCACATTCGCCTGCAATACTTCTGCTCGCCGCAGCATACCGACAGCACGCTCTATCCAGTGATCGGCGAGATGTGGCGCGCCACCGGCTCCGCTCACGATGACAGCCAGCAAGCGAAAGCGGACAAGCTTGACGCGCTGCTGGCGCAAAGCTCGACGCCTTCAGAGGATGCAGCGCTATTTGCCGAAATGCTGTCACTACCCAACGATGGACGCTATCCTACGGTTGAAGTTGAACCACAGCTCCGCCGTCAGAAAACGCTGAAAGCTCTTGGTTCGCACGTCGAGGCGCTGGCGCGGATCAATCCCGTGCTGATGATTTTCGAAGATGCGCATTGGACCGATCCAACCAGCCTCGAATTCTTCGCCCGGGCGGTGGACCTGGCCGTGAGCCACCGGCTCTTGATACTTGTTACTTTCAGGCCGGAATTCAGTCCGCCCTGGATCGGACGGCCGCATGTGACTGGGCTTACGCTCAATCGGCTGGCGCCGTGCGACATCCATTCCCTCATCGAGGGCGTCGTCGGCAACCGATCGTTGCCGGCGGATATCCGTCAGGACATCATCGAGCGCACGGACGGCATTCCACTGTTCGCCGAGGAGATGACAAAGGCGGTGCTGGACGCAGAGGGTGAGAGTGATGTGCAGCGGGCCTGCGCAGCGGCACCGACGCCTGTCGTAGCGGTTCCGGCTAGCCTGCAGGCTTCGCTGATGTCGCGGCTCGACCGGCTCGGCCCAGCGAAACACGTCGCGCAGGTCGGCGCGGCGATCGGCCGGGAATTTCCTCACATGTTGCTGGCGGCGGTCGCGCGAAAGCCGGAAGCGGAATTGGATGACGACCTCCACCGGCTTATTGCGGCGGGTCTGTTGTTTCGAGAGGGTGTCCCGCCGCATGCGAGCTACATGTTCAAGCATGCCCTTGTGCAGGACGCAGCCTACAGTACGCTGCTGCGAGAGCCGAGGCGCGCGCTGAATGCGCGTATCGCCGAAATCCTTGAAAGTCAGTTCCCGGAAATAGCCGAGAGCCAACCCGAGCTGCTGGCGCGTCACTACACAAAGGCCGACCTGATCGCGAAGTCAGCGCATCTGTGGGGCAACGCGGGACTGCGGTCACAGGAGCGCTCGGCGCTGGTCGAAGCAGCAGAACAGCTTGGTCAGGCCTTAGCGCAACTAACAACCTTGCCCAGCGCGCCCGACCTGCGGCGCGAACAGATCATCCTGCAAGTCGCGCTCGTGAACACGCTCATGCATGTCAAGGGATATGGCGCTCCCGAAACCAAGATGGCCGTGGCACAGGCGAGGGCGTTTATCGAACAAGCGGAACAGCTTGGAGAGTCTCCGGATGACCCTTCGTTGCTCCTCTCAGCCCTCTTTGGCCAGTGGATCGTCAATTTCATAAACTTCGATGGTGACGCTGCGCGCGAGCTCGCAAGCCGGTTTTTGCAGCTTGGCGAGCAGGAGGGAGCGGCGGTCCCGCTCCTGATCGGGCACCGTACCATGGCCAGTACGCTGGCGTTGAGGGGGGATCTCGTTGAAGCCAAGGCGCACTACGATGAAGCTCTCTCCCTCTATCGCCCCGCCGAGCACCGGCGATTGATGACGCGATTTGGCCAGGACCTCCGGGTAACGTGCCTGGCCTTTCGTTCAATGGCCTCGTGGTTGCTCGGTTATCCCCAAGCTGCGCTGAATGACGCAGAGTGCGCGCTAATGGAAGCGCGCCAGATTGAGCATGCTGCCACTTTGATGTTTACGCTGAATTTCCCGATTCTTGTGAACACCTACTGCGGGAATTACCACGCCGCAAATGAGCATCTCAAAGACCTTGTTGCGCTGGCGGAGGAGAAAGGCGCCCCGTTCCGGAAAGCGGAAGGCGTGTTACGGCGGGGCTATATCCTAACCCTCACGGGATCCGCGAAAGCCGTCGAGATCGTCACGACTGGCATTGATTTATGGCGGTCGGCCGGGTCGACGATATTTACACCGGAGCAGGAGTTCATGTTGGCAATTGCGCACGCGGATTCGGGCCAGTTCGATGATGCCTGGCGCTGCATCGGCAACGCAATGGCAGCGATGCAAGCAACCAAGGAAAGATGGTGCGAGGCCGAGGTTCATCGCGTTGCCGGCGAAATCGCGCTCAAGTCGCCGCAGCGGGATGAGGCGAAGGCGCAAGCGTATTTCGAGCATTCCCTGGCCATTGCGCGAGCGCAGCATGCAAAGTCGTGGGAATTGCGTGCGGCCACCAGCTCGGCGCGGCTCTTGAACCGTCAGGGCAAGCGGAAAATGGCACGTGACCTTCTTGCGCCCGTCTACGACTGGTTCACCGAAGGACTTAACACAAGCGATCTGCGAAAGGCCAAGGCCTTGCTCAGTGAGCTTCGTTGATAGCGCCTGCCCGCCTAAGATGCGGCGGATGGGGCGCTGATCCAGCGCACCGCTAAACGCATTGCAGCGCCGCGTCCTCGCCGTCTGGACACGGTCCGTCCGCATCGTCCAAAATCGCTGGCAAAAAAGTGGAGGCACACATGATCATTGTCGATTCCCAGGTTCATGCCTACGAGGCGAACAGTCCGAAGCGGCCCTGGCACAGTGTGCCGAACTGGCCCGATCACGTCACGGGTGACGAGATGGTAGCGGCGATGGATAGGGTTGGCGTCGACGGGGCGATCTTTATCTCGGCCTTTTCGCTGTACCGCTACGATGCCAGCTATGCGGTGGAAGTGCAGCAGGCCCATCCCGGCCGGTTCGCGATCGTCAAGCCGGTCGATCCCGATGATCCTGATGTGGCCGACGTCGTCGCGGAGTGGAAGAGGACACCGGGCGCGGTCGGAATCCGCATCATGCTGACGAAGGAGGCGAAGCGCGCGCCTGATGATCCAGGCCTCGACCGGATTGCGCGCGCGGCGGTCCGCCATGATTTTCCGGTCAACCTCCACTGCTGGGATAATTTGGATGCGGGCAGGGCGCTGATCGATCGCCATCCTGACACGCGCTTCATCATCGACCATCTCGGCATCCTGCAGCCACGCGTGCCGCCGGCGCCGCCCGAGCCTTTCGAGCCTTGGGCCGAGCTTCCGAAGGTGCTGGATCTCGCTGGGCGAGCGAACGCCGTGATCAAGGTCAGCGGCGCCTGCACGCTGTCGCGCGAGCCGTATCCATTCCCTGATATCTGGGACCCGCTCGCCCGCGTGTTCGATGCCTGGGGTTTTGAGCGCTGCCTGTGGGGCACGGACTGGACGCGGGCGTTCGCGGTCGTCAATTACGAGCAGGCCGTCGAGCCGTTCCTCAGGACCAGCCGCCTGAGCGAAACCGAGCGGGCCATGCTGATGGGCGGTGCCTGCATCAAGGCCTATGGCTGGTCGCCGAAGAAGGGTAGGGCGTAGGGCGGATTGGTTCTGCTGCGCCATAAGCCCCTGATGGTGAGGAGCGCCAACGGGTCCGCGCGTCGCGCGGCCCGATGACAGGCTCCGCGTGTCTCTAACCATGAGGCCCCGTCTGTGGCCTACATCCTTCGAGACGCCCGCTCAGCGGGCTCCTCAGGATGAGGGAGACCGACTGTGACGTAGTAGAAATAATTCGGCTACGATCTAATATCGACAAGCATCAACATTGAGCAACTGCCATTCGACATCGGATAATCTCCATCCACTCGGGAGGGAACGGCGATGGAATTTCGAACCTTTGGCCGCACGGGCATGCAGCTCTCGTTACTCGGCTTCGGCTGTGGCGCCGTCGGCGGTCTCATGGTGCGGGGCGATGCTGCCGATCAGGAGCGCGCCATCGCGCGGGCGATCGCCACGGGCGTCAATTATTTCGACACGGCGGTGCAGTATGGCGATGGCGAGTCGGAAAAGAATCTTGGCCGCGTCCTGCAGAATCTGAAATCGGCTGGCGTGGTCGTCGGGACCAAGGTTCGGTTGCCACCCGGCGATCGTGGCCGGATTGATGAGGCGGTGCGGGTATCGCTCGAAGGCAGTCTGGCGCGGCTGCGGCTCGAGCGGGTGGACATTTTTCATCTGCACAATCCGATTACCGAGCAAGGCGGCGGGCCGGCGCTGAGCGTGCGGCAGGTGCTCGATGAGGTGGTGCCCGCGTTCGAGCGCCTGCGTGAGCAGGGCAAGATTCGTTTCCTCGGGATCACGGCGCTCGGCGACACGGCGGCGCTGCATCAGGTGATCGATGCCCGCGTGTTCGACAGCGCGCAGGTCGTCTACAACATGCTCAATCCATCTGCGGCCGGCGAATTGCCGCCGCGCTATCCGGCGCAGGATTATGGGCGGCTGTTCGATCATACCCAGGCGGCTGGCGTCGGCGTCGTCGGTATCCGCGTGCTGGCCGGTGGCGCGCTGTCGGGCTCGGCCGAGCGTCATCCGATTGCGGGTGCCGCGCCGGAACCGATCGGCTCTGCCATGAGCTACGATGCCGATGTCGCTCGCGCGCGCCGCCTGATGCCGCTGGTCGAGGAGGGATTTGCCGCCAGCCTGACGGAAGCCGCCACGCGGTTTGCGATCTCGCATCCGGCGATGGGCACGATCCTGGTCGGCATGGCGACGCCGGGGCAGTTCGAGGATGCGCTCGCGGCGGTGGAAAAAGGCCCGCTGCCGCAGGCGGCGCTCGACCGGCTGTCAGAGTTGCGGGAGGGATTTTCTGGTGAGGCGCGATGATTGCGAGTTGCGGCACAATTCCGGATGTCGCTTCGCTCATCGTTCTACTTCCCGTACTGAAGTGTCAGGTGGCAGACGACTAAATCATCGCGATGGCCTGCATGGGGTGCCTTGGAACCTTGAGGGGCGCTCCTATGGCGATACCCGAGGTATGGTGGACCCAGGCCGGACCGCGGAACGTGACAACAGCCGCCTGCTCTTGTAAAAACATTTGGCCCGGATGCCGCGGGAAGGAGGTGCCCTGTGAAACGCAGGATGACAGCCGTCCTACTAGCGGATGTCGTTGGCTACAGTCGGCTCATGTCGACCGACGAGGAAGCCACACACGTAATGCTGGCCGAATATTTCGGCGCCTCGATCCAACCTAAAATTTCCGAACATAGCGGTCGTCTTATCCGATCCAGCGGCGATGGATTGCTTGTCGAATTCGACAGCGCGCTGGATGCCGTACGTTGCGGTATCGAAATTCAGCAGGAATTGGACAAGCGCAATGCCGGTGTTGCCCCGGAGCGTCGCTTCCAGATGCGTATCGGCGTAAATGCCGGTGACATCATTTTTGACGAGCGCGACATCTATGGAAACAGCATCAATATCGCAGCACGCCTGGAGACTCTCGCTGAGCCAGGCGAACTATTTGTTACTAATACTGTTCGGGATCACCTCCTAGGTCATCCGGACCTCGCATTTGAGGACAGGGGACGTCACCGGCTCAAGAACATTGACCCTCCGATTCAAGTCTTTCGGGTCAAATTGGCTCAGCAGCAAAAAGATTCTCTCTTGCGGCGACTGCGTCTTGCTGCGCGCCGATCCATCGCGCTTCTTGCAATACGTCGTCCGATCGTCACCGTATTGGCCGCTATATTGGCCATGGCGGCGGTTGTTGCTACGCTGCCGCTCTGGCGTGACCAAAACGCGCAGTCTGCTCAAGCTTCCATTATGGTCTTGCCGTTTCGCAGCATGAGCAATGATCCGCAGGAGGGCTATTTCGCGGACGCCGTCACCGATGATCTAACCACCCACCTTTCGCGCTTGGCTGATACTGTGGTCATTGCGCGTGCGACAGCTTTCACTTACAAAGGGAAAGCCGTCGATCCCAGACAGATCGGACAGGACTGCGATGTTCGATACCTCCTCGAAGGCAGCATCCTGAAAGTCGGTACCAGGGTGCAAGCTAACACGCATCTGGTAGATGCGCGTTCCGCCAGAGCTATTTGGGCGGATCAGTTTGATAGTGATGTTACAGACCTCTTCGAGTTGCAGGAAGCCGTAACGGGTCGAATCGCCTCGTCACTCGGTCTTCAACTGGTCAAGGCTGAGAGCCGTCGACGCGATCGATCGAAAGATTCGACTGCGATTGACATGAGGTTACGCGCCATGGCTATTCTCATTGACTCGGTTACGCCGCAGCACAATCTTATCGCACGCAAGTATCTGCAGGAAGCGCTGCAGCTCAGCCCGGACTCAGCCATCGCCTGGAGCCAACTGGCTGACGTCTTGATGCGTGATTATTTAAATCGCTGGAACGAGGCTGCTAAAAATGATGACCTTGCACGCAAGGATCTGCTGAACCAGGCGGAGTCTGCGCTGCAGCAGGCGTTCAGCCTTGACCCGACTATTGCGCTGAACCACATGGATGATGGCTTTATTCGTCGCGCAAAGGGAGACCATCAAGGGGCCCTGGAAGCTTTTGAGCGAGCGCTCTCTCTCAATCCCAATCTTGCCCTCGCGTACGCTCAGAAAGCCAATCAACTCGTCCTGACGGGACGCCCTCAAGAAGCACCCCCGCTGGTGTTGAAGGCGATGAGACTCAGTCCTCGTGATCCTGCCAGGAGTGTATTTTCTTGGGTTCTGGGGCGCGCGTATTTCGCAATGGGAAACTACGACGACGCAATTATCTGGCTTCGAAGATCGGTTGAAGAGAGAGGCACGGCTTGGTTCTCTCGAGCGCATTTATTAGCCGCCTACGAGCTTGCCGGAAAGCACGCTGAAGCAGTCGCTGCTTTGGATGATTTTAATAAGGCGCTGCCAGGTTACACTCTGGGGCGTATACAGTACATCTATCAACAGGAAATTCCAAACCAGAACCAGGCGTTTCAAAATACCCTGAATGAACTCTACAAGGGGTTGCAGCAGGCCGGGATGAAATAATTAGCCGGAGTTGATCGAGAAAGTCAGCGCGTGAATTTTATTCCGCTCGCGGCGCTGCGTCCGTCGGACGGCCGAAGGATGATTGCCGTGACCATTCATATCACGAGACATCCAATGCTTCAGTCGCGTCGGAAACTCTGCACTGTAGTGTCCGTTATCACCTTGTCGGGATTTTTCGCGGCTGCGCAACTAATGTCTTCGCCGATGCATGCGAAGACCCTTACTGCGGTGATGCACTCCGATTTGCGTATCCTCGATCCGGGTTTCACCGGCGCGTATATCACGCGCAATCACGGCTACATGATCTATGACACTTTGCTTGCCACCGACTCCAACTTCAAGATCCAGCCGCAGATGGCGAATTGGAAAGTCTCCGACGACAAGCTCATCTACACCTTTACGCTTCGCGACGGATTGAAGTGGCATGACGGTATCCCAGTCACGGCGGAGGATTGCGTCGCGTCGCTAAAGCGCTGGAGCAAGAACGAGACTATGGGCCAGACGCTCATGGACTTCACCAACAGCATCGAGGCCACTGACGACAGAACTATCACGCTGAGGCTGAAAGAGCCCTATGGGTTAGTGCTGGAATCGATTGGAAAGCCTTCATCGATTGTTCCGTTCATGATGCCCAAGCGCCTGGCCGAAACGCCGCCGGGCCAGCAAATAAAGGAGCAGGTCGGCTCCGGTCCCTTCAAGTTCGTTGAGTCTGAATTCCAGCCCGGCGTAAAGGCCGTTTATGAGAGGAACACGGATTACGTGCCGCGCAAGGAGCCGCCGAGCTGGACGTCGGGCGGCAAAGTGGTGAAGGTCGATCGCGTTGAATGGATTCGGATGCCAGATGCACAGACCGCCGTGAACGCGCTTCAATCCGGCGACATAGATTTCGTGGAAAGTATCCCCTTCGATCTCGTGACGATGTTGGCCGCCAACAAGGACTTGAAGCTTGAAACCCTGGATAAGCATGGTTTCCAGATCGTCGGACGCATGAATTTCCTTTATCCGCCCTTCGATAACGTCAAGGTGCGTCGCGCGGCGCTGCTTGCGCTGAACCAGAAAGATGTGCTGGACGCGCTCGTTGGAAATTCAGAATACTACCAACTATGCGGCGCGATTTTCGGTTGCGATACGCCGTTGGCCACCGACATTGGCTCGGAATCGCTGGTGAAAGGCAACGGTATCGCAGAAGCGAAGAAGCTGCTCGCCGAATCCGGTTACGACGGCACGCCCGTCGTGATCATGGCGCCTGGTGATGTCTTGGTATTCAAAGCGCAGCCGATCGTCGCGGCGCAGCTCCTGCGTAGGGCTGGTTTCAACGTAGACCTGCAGGCGACCGATTGGCAAACGGTGGTTTCGCGTCGCGCTAACCAGAAGCCGCCGAAAGAGGGCGGTTGGAACATGTTTTTCACCAACTTCATCATTGCCGATGTGGTGGACCCCGTCGTCAACATATTGGTCAACGGTAGAGGCAGGAAAGGCGGTTGGTTCGGCTGGCCGGAATCGAGCCAGCTCGAAGTGCTGAAAGACCATTTCGTGCGTGCATCCACGCCGGCCGAGCAGAAGAAGATCGCCTCAGATATCCAGACGGTCGTCTATGACCAAGTGATCTATGTTCCACTCGGGCAATGGCGCGGGGTCAGCGGGTGGCGGAAATCGCTTTCAGGCGTGCTCGACGGACCTGCTACGCCGATCTTCTGGAACATCGATAAGTCTGAGTGAGGCACGAATCTTGACGATGCTTCGCATCGCCGGGGAACGCTGCACCGCGTCCGGGAGACGCATCTACAGCACCACCACGATCTTGCCGAGGTGCTTGTTGGCTTCCATGTGCTCGAATGCTTTGCCGATCTCGGCGAAGGGGTAGACCTTGTCGATCGGCAGTTGCAGTTTTCGCGATTCCACGGCGCCCCAGATGTCTTTGCGGACCTCGTCAAAGATCTCGCGGATTTCCTCGATGCTGCGGGTGCGGAAGGTGACGCCGATATAGTGGATGCGGCGGGCGGCGTGGAGGTCGAAATTGAAATCGGCGTGGGTGCCGCCGAGCCGGCCGACATTGACGATGCGGCCCTTGATCTTGGTGGCGGCGAGATTCTGGTTGGCAACCTTGCCGGAGACCTGGTCGACGATCAGGTCGACGCCTTCGCCATCAGTCGCCTTCAGCACCTGATCGACCCAGCCGGAATCGCTGGAATCGATCGCGAGATCGGCGCCGAATTCCTTCAGGCGACCGCGGCGCATCGCGTCCGTCGAGGAGCCGATCACGAGTTTGGCGCCCTTCAGCTTGGCGATCTGCATCGCCATCAGGCCGACGCCGGAGCTGGCGCCCTGGATCAAGACGCTCTGGCCCGGCTGCAGCGCGCCGTTAGTCACCACAGCATTGTGCATGGTGGTGATCGCGACGGGCAGGGTGGCGGCTTCCTCGAAATTCATGTTCGAGGGTGCGCGGAACAGCCGGCCGTGGTCGGCCAGCGTATATTCGGCAAACGCGGCGCCGCCCGAGCCCATGATCTTGTCGCCGACCTCTACGCCTTTGGCATCAGGCCCGAGCTCGGCTACTTCCCCCGCCCATTCCATGCCGAGCACCGTGCCGACGCCGCCGGCTGCGCCATGGACGTGGCCCTTGGTCATGCCGAGATCGGCGCGGTTGAGGCCGCAGGCATGGACCTTGACCAACACCTGCGTGCCTTTTGGGGAAGGCTTTGCGACCTCGGTGATTTCGGCGCCGTTGGCGCCGTAGACATAGGCTTTCATGGGCTCTTCTCGTTGTTGGCGGAGACCGCTTTTATTCTGCGGCCTGCCGCTGGGCGCCCGACAACATGCCTTCGAACCGGCTGCGGATGATTGCTTCCGCCTCGCGCATGATGCGCGACACCAGTTCGGCGCAGGTCGGAATGTCGTGGATCAGGCCCTGCACCTGGCCGGCCGACCAGATGCCCTCGTCGGCGTCGCCTGACGCGTAGACCATCTTGCCGCGGGCACCGGCGACGAGTTCGCGGACGTCCTCGAATTTCGCGCCTTCCTTCTCCATCTGCACGACCTTGGTCGAGATCGCATTCTTGGCGACGCGCGAGGTGTTGCGCATGGTGCGGAAGATCAATTCGGTCTCGCGCTCGTCATTGGCGACGATGCGCTCCTTCACGAGCTGATGGATCGGGCTTTCCTTGGTGCACATGAAGCGTGTGCCCATGTTGATGCCTTCGGCGCCGAGCGCCAGCGCGGCGACCAGGCCGCGGCCGTCGCCGAAACCGCCGGAGGCGATCATCGGAATTTTCACCTTGTCGGCGGCGGCGGGGATCAGGATCAGGCCAGGCGTGTCGTCCTCGCCGGGATGGCCGGCGCACTCAAAACCGTCGATCGAGATCGCATCGACGCCCATACGTTCCGCCGACAGCGCGTGGCGGACGCTGGTGCATTTGTGGATGATCTTGATGCCGTGCTTCTTGAACTCAGCGACGTGCTCCTGCGGCTTGTTGCCGGCGGTCTCGACGATCTTGATGCCGGCCTCGATGATGGCCTGGCGGTATTCCGCGTAAGGCGGCGGCTTGATGGCGGGGAGGATGGTGAGGTTGACGCCGAACGGCTTGTCGGTCATGCCGCGGCAGCGCGCGATTTCCTTTGTCAGGTCCTCCGGCGTCGGCTGCGTCAGCGCGGTGATCAGCCCGAGCGCACCGGCATTGGCGACGGCGGCGACCAGCTCGGCGCGGCCGACCCATTGCATGCCGCCCTGGACGATCGGGTGCTCGACGCCAACGAGCTCGGTGAATCGCGTCTTGATCATATCTGCCCTCTGTGTTTCCCCGGCATAGCCACGAAGGCCCGCACGTCATGTTGTGAGATTTCGATGGGCAGGATGCCGTCACCCCCTGCAAAAGTCTACCGCGGCGGGCGATGCTCAGGGCAAAGCCATCATGCAAAAGTTGGGGCTTGTTCCGCAGTGCGGATTATTCCGTAGAGGGCCGGTATTTCCGGGGATCACCTGCTAACCGGACGTGTTGCGGACATGCCAAGATCGTTGCTTTTGACCCGTACCGTCGTTGGACTAAACGGACATTGCGACGCAACACATTGCTGCTGTGGTTTTCATCCGAGGTGCTATCCATGAATGATCCCCGCAAGGTCGACATCTACTCAGCCGAACACAAGCGTGATCCGTTTCCGTTCTATGCCTTTCTTCGCAGCGAGGCGCCGGTCTTCGAGGTTGGCGTACCGGTCCTGAAGCGGGCGTGGCTGATTACGCGCTACGATGACGTGGTCCTGTGTCTCCAGGACAGCGACAGGTTCGTCAAAAACGCGAGCAATGCCGGCTTGCGCTCGCCCAAGTCCATGCCGTGGTGGACACCAGCGAGCCTCAGGACACTTTCGGAGAACATGTTGGACCTGGACGATCCCGCACATCGAAGGCTGCGGGCCCTCATCAACAAGGCGTTTAGTCGTGCACGCATCGAGCAGTTACGAAATCGCACCGAAGTCCTGGCTGAGGATCTCGTCGACCGGATGCGCGCAAAGTCGAAGCCCGACCTTATCGAGGATTTCGCCCTTCCGCTTCCGTTGACCGTGATCTCGGAGTTGCTGGGCCTGCCCGAAGAGGCCCGGCCGCGCTTTCGGAAGTGGACCAATGTTTTTCTCGGAGCGCGGTCGGAATTTCGCATGGCGCTCTCGCTGCCCTCGATCTTTGCATTAATGCGATATTTGCGACGTCTCGTTGCCACGCGCCGGCGCACCCCGAAGGATGATCTCATCTCCGCGCTAATCGCCGTGGAAGAGGGGGGCGACCGGCTGAGCGAGAACGAGCTCATCGCCATGCTGGTACTCCTGATCATCGCCGGCCACGAGACGACCGTGAATCTCATTGGTTCGGGAATGCTGGCGCTGATGGAGAATCCGCGCGAGAAAGAGCGCCTGCTCGGAGATTTTTCGCTGCTTGGGCCTGCGGTCGAGGAGTTGTTGCGCTTCACGGCACCCGTTGAGACCGCAACGGAGCGATATGCGGCCCAGGACATCGACCTGCACGGCAGTACGATCAGGCGCGGCGATGTCATTTTCCCCGTCATTGCCTCCGCCAACCGGGATGCGCAGAAATTCGCGGAGCCCGATCGGCTGGACGTAGCCCGCAAGCCCAATCCGCACCTTGCGTTTGGAGATGGCGTTCACTTTTGCGCCGGCTCGCATCTGGCTAAGATGGAGGCCCAGATTGCGTTCGGTTGCCTGCTGAGGCGCCTGCCCAAGTTGAGCCTCGCCAAGCCTGCCCACGAACTGCAGTGGCGCGCGGCGCCGGTCGTTCGTGGCCTTAAGTCGTTGCCGGTCGTCGCGTAGTCGTTGTTGCATCGGAAGACCCGCCGGGCTTTCACCGCTAAGAACCGGCACGGTTGCTCAAACAGCGGACAAAATTCGAACTGGCGATATCGGAGTCAGCCGCGTTTGGGTGCTCGAAGTGCGTACAGTCTTTGGTAGATCATCGACTCCGGTATCCAATCAAGCAAGGTGTGTCCAAGTGGCAGCTTGATCAGGCCAGCGATAATTCTGGATGAGGGCGGATACCAATAAACCGACAGGTTATAAAATTTGAGGGGAGTGAACCCCAAAGTCGTAAACTCGTACATCAATCGCTTATGACTGAAGTGTCTTCTGTAGTCCACAATTGGACCCGAAAGCAAAAGTATCTTGCCAGGGTGTTCTTTGGCAACTTTCTCAAAAAACGCTCCCCGCTCTTCAAAGGACAGATAGTAGACGCATTCGAGGGCCGCGATCACGTCGTAACCTTCGAATGATGCTTGTAAGAAATCAGCGCTTTCGAATCTGGCATTTGGCAGGTTCAGAGATTTAGCGCGGGCAATGGCTACATCGCTTATGTCGATACCCATCACCGATCGTGCTTTGCTGAAAATTGCGCTCGTCAGGTGGCCTTCGCCACAACCGAGTTCAAGAACGGATTTGTTCCGGATGAATGGCTTCAGGCGTCGGCGCAAGACCTTATCCCTGAATCGCGCGTGGGAAATGTGCCAGGGGTCAGGAGTTGCGTAATAGAGATTGAAATCTGCGGCCGTTCGCATTGCAGGTTTCCGCATTGCGCCTGGTTGGAAAACAAGAGTTCTTCGCGATCTCCCAAAATTGATGGTCTGTGCCGCACAGGAGCGATGCTGGCGCTTCGAGACTTTCCTTTGGGCAACGCCTATTGCATTTTCACCCTTTCGAGCCATCGCGCTTCGAAAGTATCAGAGTCTTTCAATGCCCGGGCTTGCGCGTCTAATGGATCGCCAGGCTTCTCTCTGACAACGCTTTGAACTTCTTCTCTGTTGGAAACGGGTTGCGCGAATGCCCCCTTGGGCCATTCCAACAACGATTTCGAAAGCATGGGCTTGCCTTCGTACCAGCACTTTCTTCCGTCGATAAGGCGATAGGACCACCAACGCCCGTGCGGATTTGATGGCGCTGCGGCGCTGCATTGTTGTTTGGCCTGCGCATTTGACGTCCCAACTGGTAAGAGCGTGGCAATCCACGCGGCCAAGACGATTGATGGAAGTTTGCTCATTTGCGCACGGAGAGATTGCTCTGTTGCTGCAAGCGGCTCACAGCAACTACCAGATCGGGGCGTTCGAGAATTTCCACCAGCTTGTCGAGGATATCTTCATTGTTCTGCGGCCGGGGCCGAAGGTATTCTTCCAGTATGAGTTGCGCTTCGTTAATTGCCTGAAGAGCCAATTGTTGATCAGTCATCTCTTCTTTCCCCATCAAAGAAATGCCGTCCAGCGGGGAAAAAGAAGCAAGAAATCAAGCCGCCTTTTAGGAGATATCCCCGCTTTTTTGGGTTATCCGATCAATTTTTGTTTCAATACGGAGGCCCCCAGCGCCCGATCGCGACGCCTCCCGGTTCCACACCGCTTCCGAGCCCATTGGCACATTCGGCGGCTGCGCGCCTGAACCGGCTTGGGGGGCGGCTGCAACAGGCAGCCCCCGACTCACGCGCGGTTGAGAAAGATCGGCAGCCCTCGCTTATTGCCGTAGATGGGGCGGTAGCGCTCCGTGTTGTACGTGCTGGCGACGTCCAATTTGCGCGGCCCGAGCTTGGCGTCAGGGATGGGCACGAGGTCGTAGCGCCCCTCCACCAGCGCTGACATGAGGCCGGTCTTGCCTTCCAGGATGGCATCGTAGGCCATGTTACCGAAAGTCAGGGCCACGAGCTTGTCCATGAAGTCCGGATTGCCAGATCGCAGATCGTAGGTGAGGTCAGATGTGATCGTCTCCTCGCCGGCTCGCCGCTTGATCTCGTCGGCGAACGATTCCGCCACGCTTGCCTTCTTGCGATGGCCGTAGGCATCGGGCTCGCCGTATTCCTGCACCTCGTAGCCTTCCCACGCGGCGCCCTCGCTGAGCACGACGAGGGCGTAGTTGCTCGGGTTGGCGCGCTTCTCCTCGACGAGCAACTGGATCAGCTTGTCGAGATCGAACTTGTACTCCGGTATGACGCACCGTATCGAGGTGGCGTACGCGGTGTAGAGCGCGGTAAATCCGGCATCGCGGCCAAAGACGCGGAAGATGCCGATTCGCTCGTGCGAACCGACAGTGGTGCGCTGCCGCTGGATGGCGTCGCTGGCACGGGTGATCGCGGTCGAGAAGCCGATGCAGTACTCGGTGTTGCGGACGTCGTTGTCCATGGTCTTCGGGATGGCGATGATCTTGACGCCGAGGTCATTGAGCTTGGCTGCGTAACTGAGGGTGTCGTCGCCGCCGATGGCGATCAGGTGCTCGATGCCGAGCCCCGAGAGATTAGCCAGCACCTGGCCGGTGACGTCCCACGTCCTGGTTGCGATGCCGCCCTTTGTGCTGAGCGAGACCGGAAAATCGTTGCCGACGAGGTGAGCCGGCAGCTTCTTCATCTTGGATGGATTGGTGCGGCTTGAGTGCAGCACGGTGCCGCCGCTCCGGTCTATGGTGCGCGTGTTGTCACGGTTCAGCGGGATGATGTAGTGGGACCTGCTGGCCGGGTCGTCGAGGTTCACGTGCGTGAGCGCCTCCCAACCACGGCGGAGGCCGACGACCTCGATGTCGTTCTCGCTGCCGCGGTAGGTCACGCTCTTGATGACGGCGTTAAGACCGGGAACGTCGCCGCCGCCCGTGAGGATGCCGATGCGCCTTTTTGCCATACCCACCTCGCAGGCGGTCCCTTACTCGGCCGCTTCCGGCTTGCGCTCCTTGCGCACCTGAAAGCGCTTCAGCAGTGAGGACACGGTGTCGCGGAAGCCACCATACTCCAGCTCGGAATAGGGCAGCATCGCGGCGCCGGACCAACCCTGGCTGCGCATCTCGATGGCCTTGCGCTGGGCGCGTCGGCGGACCTCGTCCCACGCCGGATTGTCGAAGAAATCGGTAAAGGACTCCGAAAAGCGGCCGTCCTTGTCGATCGAGAAGCCGGTGCAGGAAATGATCGGCAGGCAGTACATGCCTGTCACCGGTGTGTTAATTGGCACAGGCATAAGCGGCATCACGTGCGAGCCGCGCGCATCGCCGCCCACGAAATGCGCCTTCGCGAACGGCGAGACGATTTCTTCAGGCGCCGGGAAAATCCCCTGGTTCCTGACGATCGCGACCGGATCGTCCTTGCCGGTGTACTTGCCTGCGATCGCGTGAAGACGCTGCGCCGAAACGGCGACGGCGACCTCGCCATGGGTCCGGGAAACGATGCGATCAATGCCAAAGCGCTCGTTGTCGCGGAGCAGCGCGGCAATGTGGTAGCCATCCGCGGGCGCGTCGAGTTCGATCACGCTGTCGCCGGCCGTGTTGTCCATGTCGATGACATGGAAACGGAATCCCTTGATCATCGGGGGCAGCATCAGCCCGGCGCAATACATGGGATCGGCAAAGGCGAGGTAGAGCGGCAGGTTGTAGGCGCCGGGGCCGCATTTGTCGGCGGCGAACACCATGAAGGACTCCGCAGGTCTTGAGCCCGAGAGGCTGTGGTCGAAGCTGAGCTCGGCGACGCCCGGGCCGGCGCCACGAACGTTTCCGGACGGTGCGTCGACGAGAAGATCCTGGCCGGCGCCATAAAGCCCGGAGGTTTTCGCGACCGAGGTGGCCGCGAGGAACGCCTTCCAGGCAAGTTGATGCACCTCGGAGCTCCCTTCGCCCCGTGTGTGCGTCATGATGATCGCAATGTCGTCGCCGGTGTGGCAGACGAAAGCGTCGATCAGCAGGCCATCGCAGATCGCCTTCGCGACCTCGCCCTCGACAGCCGCCATCATGCGTGTAGACGGTTTCGTGTGGCCGCCAACGGAGCCTATGTCAGCCTTGATAACCGAAAGGGTGAGTCTCATGAGCTTTCCTCCGACCAGCGCGGCGCAGCGCCTCGGCGTCTGCGCTTGCTGCGCCGGGGCGACGGCGCTGCTCATTTCCGCGAAACAGAACGTCTAATGTTCCGTTAGGTTCCACAAAGGCCGTTCTCGAAAAGCTCGGGCTCATCCGGCAGCCGGATCATCGATCACCGTAAAGATCATGCCAGAAAGCGATGGGATACCAGATCATGCGACGACATTTGCTGCGGTGCACGAGTCCGACGTTGGGCCATAGCGGATATTTGGCTATCCACGGCGCATCCTTTCATATCCCGAGGCTGACATTACCCCTCCGGCAGGCCGGCCAAACGCATTCCCTCGTAGAAGCATTCGCGTTTGGCGAGATAGGCCGGGTTGTCGCCTTTGGCGTTGATGCGGTAGCGGCGGATCGTGAAGCTGGGATCGAGCGCGAGTCCGGCCGCGGCGACAGATCGCGCCTCTTTCAGGTCTCCCACCAGCGCCAACGCGGCTGCGAATTGAAAATGTGAGAGCGCGTGATTCCGGTTGGCCTGGAGGCTCCGGCGAAACCAGTCGATTGCCTCGTGCTCCGCGTTGCTGGTCAGCTTGCCCATCCCGACAAACATGAACCACAGGTAGGTGCGCGTATCACGCGGAGAAAGCCGAAGCGCCTCCTGGATATGTCCCTCGACTTCCTCGCCGTGACCCAATTGATATTTGCCAAGCCCGATGAATCCATGGGCATCGGCCAGATTCCTATCCAGCATCAGCGACTGCTGACATTCGGTGATACCTTGAGCCGTGCGGTTCGTCTGCAGCAGAACCGCACCAAGCAGCATGTGGGCCCTGGGATGATTGGGCGCAATGAATAGCGCGCTTTTCAACGCACTCTCTGCGGCATCAAAGTGTACGGATGCGTCATCGCTCAGGAAGGCTGAGCCCATGGACACGTCGATCTGGGCCGCGGCGACCGCGGCTTCGACATTGCCGGGATCAAGAGCAAGGGCACGCACGAAGAAGTCTCGCGCTTGCGCCATGAACGCCGGCGTAACGCCCTTGTTGATGAAAGCTCTGCCCTGAAAGTACAAATCCATCGCGTCCGGGCGTGGCGACCGTTCCGCGCGTCGCGCTTCGGCCTTGATGAGCTCCGCATTCAGGGTATTGGCGAGCCGGGATACGATCTCATCCTGCATGTCCAACAGGTCAGCGGCCGGTTTGTCGAAGCGCTCGGCCCAGACATGACTTCCGGTCTCGGTTTCGGTCAACTGAGCATTCAAGCGAAAACGATTGTCGCCGCGCTGCACCGACCCTTCCAGCACATAGCGTACATTAAGCTCGCGGCCGATCTGCCTGACGTCGATGGCTTTTCCCTTGAACGTGAACGCGGTGTTGCGCGCGATGACAAAGGAGCCGGCGATGCGCGAGAGGTCCGTAGTGAGGCTTTCGGTCACGCCATCGACGAAATAGTCCTGCGCGGGATCGCCGCCGAGACTCGTGAACGGCAGAACGACGATGGACAGATGCGGCATCGCGGATGAAGCTGATACGTCTCCGACGTCGGAGGGTGTCGAGGGCGCAACGGCCGATAGCAGCGTGCTGTCGACTGGCTCTCCATCCACGGCGAGCATGTAGCCGCGGCGGGGCAGGGTTCTCAGGGCTACTCGCCCCGCCATTCCCAGGGCGCGCCTGATGTCGCCAATGGCCTGGACGAGGGAGTCTTCCGTCACCTCACAGTCCGACCAGACCGCATCCAGGATCTCGTCCTTGCTGACCAGCCGTCCGGCCTGTGCGGCAAGCAGCTGGAGCACCAGCCAGGCGCGAGGACGGAGCGGGACAACGTTGCCGTCTCTGTCGAGCAACAGTTCACGCGCCAAGTCCACCGTCCGGTCGCCGACAACAATCGAATGCTGTGATGACTTGAGCAAGGACACCTCGTGATGCTCGCGTTCGGAAAATTTCGGGGAAGTTTCGGGACGCAGCGCCGATTGTACAGCATCATCCTGCGATGCGGGATAGCGAAACGGTCGCAACGAGCGAACCGGCAAAAGCGAACCAAGAGGAGGCAGTCTCCATGATCCGTCCGGCGATCCTTGCTGCGCTAAGTCTCTCGGTCATCACCCTTTCGCCGGTTGCCGGGGCTGACAAGAGATACGGTCCTGGCGTCACCGATGCCGAGATCAGGATTGGCCAGACAGTTCCCTATAGCGGGCCGATCTCGTCGCTGAGCCGTTTCGGCCGGATCGAAGCCGCCTATCTCAGAATGATCAACGCGGCCGGCGGCATCAATGGCCGCCAAGTGAAGCTCATTTCGCTCGACGACGCCTTTGCGCCGCCGAAGACGGTGGAGCAGACGCGCAAGCTGGTGGAAGGCGAGGGCGTGCTTGCGATCGTTGGATCGGTCGGCACTCCGACCAATCTTGCCGTAGCGAAGTATCTCAACAGCAAGCAGGTTCCGCAGATCCTGCTGCTTGCCAGCACCCCGAAGCTCGACGACCCCGACAATCTGCCATGGACGACCACGTTCATGATGCCACAGCCCGTCGAGACCCGGATCTATACGGAGTATCTGCTGCGAAACAAGCCCGACGCGAAGATCGCGGTCATCTATCAGAATGACGACCTCGGAAAGGGCAATTTGGCGGGCTTCAAGGCGGCGCTCGGATCACGCGCTGCGATGGTCGTAAGTGAGGCTGCCTACGACATCACGGACCCGACGATCGATTCACAAATTGTGGCGCTCAAGGCCTCCGGCGCCGACACGCTGTTTCATGCCTCCAACGCGCGGTTCGCCGCACAGGCCATCCGCAAGGCGCACGAGCTCGGCTGGAAAGTCCAGCATGTCCTGCTGTCCGGCGTCAGCGGAATTTCGGCGGTCCTCGCGCCGGCGGGGCTTGCGGCCTCGACCGGCGCGGTCACGGCGGTCTGGCTGAAGTCGCCTGAAGATTCCATGTGGGACGCCGATGAAGGCATGAAGGCGTATCGCGCCTTCATGAAGGAGTGGGCGCCGAACGAACCGCTCGACGACGCCGTCTTCCCGTATGCGACCGCGCAGATCATCGTCGAGATCTTGAAGGAATGCGGCGACGATCTTTCCCGCGAAAATCTGATCAGACAGGCCACCAACGTCCGCGACTTGCAGCTGTCGATGTTCCTGCCGGGCGTGACGATCAACATCACCCCCGCGCAGCGGATTGGATGGCGAAAGGCCAGGATGGCTCGCTTCGACGGGACCAGATGGGTGTTGCTCGATGAGGTCATCGGCGACTGACATCTCCCTGATCCAAACAGACGATGACGTTCGATGGTCGGACCATTGGCAATGAACGACAGGCTGGATGTTGCGATCGTTGGCGCGGGAATTGGTGGCCTGGCCGCTGCAATCGCATTGCGCGCGCGGGGCATGAACGTTTCGGTCTTCGAAGAGGCGGAGTCCCCGCGTGAGGCCGGCGCCGGCATATCCATTCCCCCGAATGCGGCGACCTTGCTGAAACGCACCGGACTTTGCGACGCGCTCGGGAAGATTACCACAAGGAGCCAGGGACTGACGCTGCGAACGTCACGGGGAAGGCCCGTTCCGAGGCCGCCCGCGGCGCCCGCGATGCAGAGCTATCAGATTCACCGTGTCGAGCTTCTCGACATGCTGCTGGGTGTGGTGAAAGGGACGGTCAGATTTGGGTACCGGTGCATTGCCGTCGATGACACGGAAACCGGCGCGCGACTGACTTTTGCCAATGGTGCCGTTTGCGTAGCGGATCTGGTCATAGGGGCTGATGGCATTCATTCGATGGTCCAGCGCGAAATAGGCCTGACGGCGCGCCCGACCAGCGAAGGCATCGTGGCCTATAGAGGCCTCGTGCAGTCGCAGAAACTCTCATGGGCCGCAGAATTGCGTGGCCTGAACATGTGGATGGGACACGGTCGCAGCTTCATCTGCTTCCCGGTGTCGCAGGGACGCCTGATTAACGTCGTCGCGTTCGTTCCGAGCACGCGCGACATGGAGGAAACCTGGTTCGCGACGGGCGATATCAAAGCGCTCGCTGGCGCGTATGAGGGCTGGGATGCGCCCGTCCAAGGTATGATCGCTGCGCTCGACCAGACGTTTCGCTGGGGCATCTATGATCGGCCGCCATTGCCATACTGGTCGCGCGGGTGCGTCACCCTTCTCGGTGATGCCGCTCATCCAATGGTGCCGCATTTCGGCCAAGGCGCCGGACAAGCCATCGAGGACGGCTTCGCGCTGGCTGTTTTGCTCGAGCACGCAAAACGAGACGAGATCCCGGCGCGATTGAAGGCTTACCAGGATCTGAGATTGGAGCGGACCAGCCGCGTGCAAGCCGCCTCGCGCCTGGCCGGCCGGTTCTACCGATCCGCAGACGACGATCCATCGAAGCAGGCCGAAAGGATACGAGGCTGGATGTCGGCGGCGGCATGGATCTTTCCATACGATGCCGAGGAGGCAGCGGCGTCATTGCTGTAGTCCGACAGGGTCACAACGTCGCCTCCTTTTGGGCCGTAGCGGAGCTAAGACAGCTTTCGGTACGTCCGCTCGTGGCACTCTTCGGAAGCGGGGCGGTTTCCGGCTTGGGTCCGGAATGCGCGCCAAGCGCACATCGGCCGATCAGTCCGAATTAATGGTTCACGCCATAGGTTTCAGGTGACGTTCGGTCACGGCGCCCGGCGCCAGGACACTGGTGGTGGCTTTAAGGAAATACGGCGGCGATGCTCTCATTCAGTTTCTGATTGACGATCTGGACCGTGCGGTCGATTTCGGCATTGGGTACGCCAAGCTGATGCGAAATCAGTTTCACCAGCAGGTCGACGCGCTCGATGGAAGGCGAGCCACCAGCGACCGCCCGGGCCGCCGACGAGGGCTTGAGAAGGCTTTCCGCCGCTTTGGCGTATTTCTTGAAAGGGACCTGATCCGTGGGATCGGCGCCCAGACGCTGGGCGATGGCATCGACATGGTCATAGATCGACTGCGAGAGATCGATATCGCCGTGCACCGCATCGCGGATCGATTGCGGCTCCTGCGGCGTGATGCAGCGGTAATTCCCCGTCAACAGCATCGACCATTTGGCCAGAGGGACGAACATCGAATCGAACACTTTGAGCTTCACCGGAACGTCCTGGCCGTCCAGCTTCACCGCATCGATGTCGGCTTCGAGTTCCCGAAGCAGCAAGTTATGTTTCTCATCGGCAAATGACGCAGCCTTGAAGTTAGTGGGCAGGCCGACATGAAGCACGTTCGCGGCCTCTTCCGGCGGGCGGAAGGCCTGCGGATCGGGCGAGCAGAGCGTCACCAGCCCCGGCTGGAAGCGCTCCCACACCACTGCGTTGGTATAGGCCTCCTCCAATTCCATTTTCGCAAGCGCCGGGATCCGTTTGAGGTAGGGCAAGGGCGGCATGTTCATGATCGAAAGACAAGGCAGCTTCGCCTCGGCGATTTTGATCATCAGAGCCTGGACCGCAGGGTTAGTATATTGCGGTTCCTGCATGGCAAGACCAACCAGATCGTAACAGGAAGGATCGACGTCGGCGGGCTCGACCGCGTCCAGGATCCCAGGCAGGTCGCGCGAGAAGATCGGCCGGTGGGCCGCCTCGTCGCGCAGCTTGATGCGAACTTCAGTGCCGTCGCGATTGATGAGTTCTGCCGTCTGGTTTCGGCAAACCAGGGTCACGTTGTGACCCGCCATCAAAAGCTTTGTCGCCAGCAATGAGCCATACGAGGCTCCAAGGATCAGAATGTCACGCGCCATGCGCCCTCCCACAGATGTTGCTTTCCGGCGCGCCACCACTCCGGCGCAAATTTGCGAGCGCCTGTTCTTGCGACAGGAGTTAAAGCCGAGTTTTGCGGTGCGATACCGTCTTCCCTGGGAGTGCCCCAAAGAATGCCGGCGGGGTTCGAAGCGACCTGTCAGGCCGACGCGGCCAACTTGAAGGGCGTCGCTTCGTCGTCGAACGCGGTGGTGATGTCGCGAATGCTGATGACGCCGATCAGGCTGTAATTGTCGATCACCGGCACGTGGCGGATGTGGTGCTTGCTCATGAGGTGACGGACATGCTCGAGCGTATCCGTCGAGGTGCAGGAGACGAGCTGCTGCACCGAAATGAACTGCGAAACGCGCATGTTCACGCCGGCTGCACCGTGTTCAGCAATCGCGCGAACCACGTCGCGCTCGGTGAACATGCCGACCGGCGTGTTGCCTTCGGTGCGGACGACATCCTTGACGACCAGCGCGCTGATATTGCCCGAGCGCATCAGTTGCGCGGCAATGGCGACGGTCTCGTTCATGCGGACCGTTGCGACACGGGCGGCTTTCTTGCGCAGGATATCTCCGACTTGCATGGCAACCTCCTTGGGTGAATTATTGGCGTCAAGTCTGGTATACATAATGCCAATTGTCAACACGCGTAACGTGGAATTCTCGCGCCCGAGATCGAGATAAATAGGCAGTATTATTGACGTTTCTGGAGCGTGCCGTGACATTCCAGGAAGAGGGGCGCTCGGATTTATCGGTATCAGGTGGTGTCAGGCATGCCAGAGCTTCCTGATCGCCACCTAAAAGCATGATGAAATTGAGTTTGATTGCGACCACGAAGAAGGTGCGCTCCCTCTCCCGCTTGCGGGGGAGGGTTGGGGTGGGGGTGTCTCCGCGGCGACACTGCCCGAGTGGAGAGAGCCCCCACCCGGCGCTTCGCGCCGACCTAAGAGCGAGCTTCGCTCGTCTCGACCCCCGCAAGCGGGAGAGGTGAAGCGCGTCTGCGGCCAAGTCGATCTAACCAAAAATCATCATGCTCTAGTCGACAAAAGAAAACGCGCCCACCCGTAGGGTGAGCGCGCCTTGTTCGTGCGGTGGAGCAGTGAGGTCAGGCCGCAATCTGCGATTTGGCGACCACCGACTTGCGCCAGGGTTTTAGCACCGCGATCGCCAGCAGCGAGGCCAGGATGTTCGCGCCGGCCGCGACGATGAACACGGTGTCCCAGGTGCCCGACGACTGCTGCATGTAGTTCGCCACCGGCACCAAAAGCGCCGCGGTGCCCTTTGCCGTGTAGAGCAGGCCGGCATTGGTCGCGGCGAACTTCGAGCCGAACGTGTCGGTGCAGGTCGACGGGAAGAGGGAATAGATCTCGCCCCAGGCAAAGAACACGAAGCCCGACAGCAGCACGAACCAGACCGGGTCGTGGCCCAGCATGTAGAGGCCCCAGATGCCGATGCCCTCCATGCCGAAGGCGATGAACATGGTGTTCTCGCGGCCGATCATGTCGGAGATCCAGCCGAAGAACGGACGGGTCAGGCCGTTGAGGACGCGATCGATGGTGGCTGCGAACGTCACCGCCGTCATCGTCACCGCCATCAGCGTCACCGGCACGCTGTCGACCTTCCAGTCGACGGCGATCGGCTTGAGGTTGGCGGTCACCATCAATCCGCCGGCGCCGACGATCACGAACATGAAATACATCAGCCAGAAGATCGGCTGACGGATCACTTCGGTGGGTTGATAGTTGCGCCGGGTCTGGATCACGTTGCTGTTCTGCACCGTCGGCACCTGTCCCGCTTTCGGCGAGAACATCAGGAAGGCGAGAATGACGATGATGATGCCTTGGCCGAGACCGAAATAGAGGAAGGTGGTTTGGAAGCCGGAGTCCTTGATCATGGCCTGGATCGGCGCAACGGTCAGCGCCGAGCCTGCGCCGAATCCGGCGGCGGTGATGCCGGCCGCAAGGCCGCGCTTATCGGGAAACCATTTCAGCGCGTTGCCGACGCAGGTGCCGTACACGCCACCCGCGCCGATGCCTGCGATGATCATGCCTAGATAGAAGCCGTTGAGCGTGGTCGCGTGGGCGTTGATCGCCCATCCGATGGCGCAGAGGATGCCGCCGATCAGGACGACGAGGCGCGGGCCGTATTTATCGACGAACCATCCTTCGACCGGCACCAGCCAGGTCTCGAACAGCACGAACAGCGTAAATGCCCATTGGATCGAGGCGCGGTCCCATCCGAATTTCTGCTGGATGTCGGGGACGAAGAACGTCCAACCATATTGGTAGTTCGCGATCATCACCATTGCGGCGACGCCGATCGCCAATTGAGTCCAGCGATAGGCATCGCTCACTCGAGCCTCCGCGACGGGGGCTGCTCCGTGCACTGTATCCGTCATTTTTCCTCCAAAGCGTTGCTGCTCTATCGTTGCCCGACAGCTCGGCCGCGACTGTGGTATATGTTATGCCAGTAGACAAGAGAAAATTGCGCGTGTTCTAAGAATTCCCCGCGTCGGTGAAAAGCTGCACAACAAAACAAAAGGGCCGCGCAGTTGCGCGGCCCTTTCGTCGAGAGTGATCTAAGCTATTGCTTCGCTTACAGCTTAATCATGCGGTCGCCGCAGATCGCAGGCGGCTATATCCTTCCTGAATGAGCGACCAGAACAGCGCGATCAATCCCAGGATCATGATCGTGCTGACCAGCGGATTGGAAAGGAACACCCCAAACGATCCCTGGGATCCCAGAAGCGATTGGCGGAAGGCCTCTTCGGCCTTGTCGCCGAGCACGATTGCCAGCACCAGCGGGGCGAGGGGATAGTTGCACTTCTTGAGCAGATAGCCGATCACGCCGAACACCAGCATCAGCATGACGTCGAACGTGCTGCTGTGCACGGAATAGGCGCCGATCGCGCAGAGCACTAGGATAAGCGGTGCAATGATGCTGAAGGGCACGCGCAGGATTGCCGCGAAGATCGGCACGCAGGTCAGCACCACAATCAGGCCGACGATATTGCCGAGATACATCGAGGCGATCAGGCCCCAGACGAACTCCTTCTGTTCGACAAACAGCATCGGCCCGGGTTGCAGGCCCCAGATCAACAGGCCGCCGAGCAACACCGCGGCCGTCGGCGAACCGGGCACGCCAAGCGAGAGCATCGGCAGCAGGGCGGAGGTGCCCGCGGCGTGGGCCGCGGTTTCCGGCGCGACCACGCCTTCGATCTCGCCCTTGCCGAAGTTCTTGCCGTTCTTCGCCATGCGCTTGGCGATGCCGTAGCTCATGAACGAGGCCGGAGTAGCGCCCGCCGGCGTAACGCCCATCCAGCAGCCGATGAAGCAGGAGCGCAACGAGGTCATCCAGTATTTGGGCAATTCCTTCCAGGTCTGCAGCACGACCCGCAGATTGATCTTGGCTTTTCCACCGCGGAAGGCGAGCCCTTCTTCCATCGTCAGCAGGATTTCGCCGATACCGAACAGTCCAATCACCGCGATGAGGAAGTCGAACCCGTTCAGCAATGGGGTGAAGCCGAATGTCAGCCGCAGCTGGCCGGTGATGGAATCGAGTCCAACAGCGGCAAGCGCAAAGCCGATCATCATGGCCGCGATGGTCTTGAACGGTGGCTCCTTACTGAGGCCGACGAAGCTGCAGAACGCCAGGAAATAGACCGCGAATTTCTCCGCAGGCCCGAATTGCAGTGCAAAACCTGCGACCAGCGGCGCGACCAGCGTGATCATGACGACTGCGAACAGCGCGCCGACGAAGGAGGAGGTGAAGGCGGCCGTCAGTGCTTCGCCGGCCTTGCCCTGCTGCGCCATCGGATAGCCGTCGAACGTGGTGGCTACCGACCATGGTTCGCCCGGTATGTTGAAGAGAATCGAGGTGATGGCTCCGCCGAACAACGCGCCCCAGTAAATGCAGGACAGCATGATGATGGCCGAGGTCGGCGGCATCGAGAATGTCAGCGGCAACAGGATGGCAACGCCGTTGGCGCCGCCCAGTCCCGGGAGCACGCCGATGATGACGCCGAGCACGATGCCGAGGACCATCACCATGATATTGAACGGCTGCAGCGCGACTGCAAAGCCGTGAAAAAGATTGACGAGTTCTTCCATCCCGATAATCCAATCCTGACTGAGCGTCGAAGTTACAGATCGAGCCACTCTTCAACCGGCCCCTTGGGAAGCGGGACCATGAACCAGCGTTCGAAAATGAAGTAGGTGACAATGGGCATGCCGAACGCCACCGCCAGCACGGTAAGCCAGCGGTATTTGCCCAGCCATCGCATGAACCATGCGATGAAGATGATCGAAGCGACGTAGAGCCCAGTGAATGGCATAGCCCCGACATAGATGGCTGTCGGAATGACGACACTCAGCACTTGGCGAAGCTGTCCCCACTCCGCGAACAGGGCGTCATTGTCTTCGCGCAGCCCGTGCCACAGATTTATCGCGCTGGAAGCGACGATGAAAAGCCCGATATAGAATGGGAAGAACCCGGCGCGGGGGCCCTCAGCGCCCCAATTGATCCCCGCCTTGAGGCTGCCGGCGATCACGATCACTCCGAACAGGGCGATCAGTAGGGTGACGCCTGCTTCCACGAGCTTGTGGGTCGGGCCGGTGTTGCTCGAACTGCCTGTTGTCATCGAAACTCCATGCGCAATCGAGCCCGCGGAAACCGAGCCCGCCGTCTGCGTTGCTACCCCAATCGATCAGTGCTTCTCGGTCAGTTGCTCGGAGCGAGGAAACCGGCCTCTTTCATCAGAACTTGATGACGCTTGTCCTCGGCCTCGACCCATTTGGCGTATTCTGCGCCGGTCAGGAAGGTCGTGTTGAAGGCGCCGCTCTTCATGAAGTCCTGCCACTCAGGAGTGGCGCGAATTTTCTTGAACAGATCGACATAATACTCGACCTGGTCCTTGGTGGCCCTGGGCGCCATGAAGATGCCGCGCAGCATCAGATATTCCATGTCCAGACCTGCCGACTTGCAGGTCGGAATGTCCTTCCAGGCTTTGCCGTCCGCGATCGGCTCGTCATAGGCCATCGGCTTTGCGTCAAAAACGCAGAGGGGGCGCAGCTTGCCGCCGCGCCATTGCGCGACTGCCTCGATCGGATTGTTGACGGTCGAATCGACGTGGTTGCCGACGAGTTGAACGGCGACTTCGCCGCCGCCCTTGTAGGGAATGTAGGTGAACTTGGTGCCGACGGCTTTTTCCACGGCGACAGTGATGATCTGATCTTCCTGCTTCGAGCCGGTGCCGCCCATCTTGATAGAGCCGGCGGGAGCGGCCTTCACGGCGTCGATGTACTCCTTCGCCGTCTTGTACGGCTTGTCGGCGTTCACCCACAGCACGAATTCATCCAATGCCAGCATCGCGACCGGCGTGAGATCTTTCCAGCTAAACGGAATTCCGGTGGCAAGCGGCGTGGTGAAGAGGTTGGACAGCGTGATGATGATCTTGTGCGGATTTCCGCCCGATCCCTTGACGTCGAGGAAACCTTCGCCGCCGGCGCCGCCGGACTTGTTGATGACGACCAGCGGCTGCTTCATCAGATTGTGCTTGGTGACAATGCCCTGGATCGTGCGCGCCATCTGGTCGGCGCCGCCGCCTGTGCCGGCGGGAACGATAAATTCGACAGGCCGCACCGGTTCCCACGCCGCAATTGCAGGAGCCGTGGCGCTGCTTGCGCACAGCGCTGCAATCGTTCCTAACGCAAGTTGTGTAGAACGCCTCATTTGCTTCACTCCCGTCGAACTGTGGTTACGCCGTTCTTTGCCGGCTTACTAAGTTCATTCCCGATCAAAAGATCGGGTCTTCATGCACCCATGATCGTCGCGCCGCAATGGTTGCCTCAACGCGACTCCCGCAGGTTCGAATTGTACGAGGGGCCTGATCGGGCGGCATCCGCTCCTTTCGGCCAATTGTGAATCTGAGAAGCGCAAGAAGAGGGGAGGGCACGCTCGCGCTGCCTGTTCCTTGCGATATCGCCTTCGCTGTCCCTTGCGGACTGCACGGCCTAGCTCCCCCCTGATATGCGCCCTTGTTCTGGTATGAGCGTTTTGAGCATTGTTGTATATGATATGCCACCATGCAAATGGTTTTTGGTTTCGTTAGAAGATAGGGCCGATTTGTCGCAGGTGGCGTCCAAACAGGCAATCAGCGAGCGGAAAACAAAAGCGGCCCCGGAAACCGGGGCCGTTGATCGAAAATGCAACCGTAGATCGCTGTGGGGTTTCGCGAGGTGCCGCGCAAAAAAGCCCTTACTGTAGAAGCATCAGAGGCCGAAAGGGGGGAGGTCGCCGTTGCGAACCGCAATGCGGCTGCTCGCAATCAGAAGGCGGTCGATGGAAGCCATCAGGCGGCCGGACAGGGTGCTGGAGGGCAGGAGGCCGATGGATGCAGTCTTGGACATGGATGTCCCCTTTCTGAAGTGGCGGAGAATCTCCGCTTTCGTGATACGGGGACATTTTATGTATACCAGATACCACCAGAAACGACTTTGTTTGCATAGCAGCAATCGGACATTTGCATTGCAGCAATGAGTCGAGGGCAGTGGTACTCCAGAATGAAAAAAGGCCACCGGAAACCGGCGGCCTTTGTATTCCAGAAATCCCAGGTTGCTTATTCGGCCGCCTGCTTGCGCGGCGGGTCGAGCGCGCCGGAGTCGTGGATTTCGGCGACCTGGTGATCAGAGAAGCCGAGCACCTGGCGCAGGATTTCGTCGGTGTGTTCGCCGAGCAGCGGAGAGCGGGTCACTTCGCTCGGTGAGTCCGACAGCTTGATCGGATTGCCGACCGACAGATACTTGCCGCGGGTCGGATGATCGACTTCAACCACCGTGCCGGTGGCACGCAGCGACTGGTCTTCCGCCAGTTCCTTCATCGACAGGATCGGGCCACAGGGGATGTCGTCCTTGTTGAGGATCTCCATCGCCTCGAATTTGGTCTTGGTCATCGTCCACTGTTCGATGCGGGCGAAGATCTCGTTCAGCCGGGGCAGGCGGGCCGGGGGCTTGGCGTAGTTCGGATCGGTCTTCCAGCCGGGTTCGCCGATCACGTCGCAGATCTTCTCCCAGACCGGAGCCTGGGTGATGAAATAGATGTAGGCGTTCGGATCGGTCTCCCAGCCCTTGCACTTCAGGATGCGGCCGGGCTGACCACCGCCGGAATCGTTGCCGGCCCGCGGCACGGCATCGCCGAACGGAATGCCTTCGCCATACTGGCTGTATTCCTTCAGCGGGCCATGGGCGAGGCGCTGCTGGTCGCGCAGTTTTACGCGTGCAAGATTCAAGACGCCGTCCTGCATCGCCGCAGTGACGCGCTGGCCCTTGCCCGAGTGGGTGCGCTGATAGAGCGCGGTCACGATGCCGAGCGCCAGATGCAACCCGGTGCCGCTGTCGCCGATCTGCGCGCCGGTGACGAGCGGCAGTCCGTCGCGGAAGCCGGTGGTCGAGGCGGCGCCGCCGGTGCACTGCGCGACGTTCTCATACACCTTGCAGTCTTCGTACGGGCCGGGGCCAAAGCCCTTGATCGAGGCCACGATCATCTTCGGGTTGATGCTGTGGATCTTCTCCCAGGGAAAACCCATGCGGTCGAGCACGCCGGGGCCGAAGTTTTCCACCAGCACGTCGCAGCTCTTGATCAGCGCGGTGAGAACTTCCTTGCCCTTCGGGTTCTTGGTGTCGAGCGTGATCGAACGCTTGTTGTGGTTCAGCATAGTGAAATACAGGCTGTCCACGTTCGGAATGTCCTGCAACTGACCGCGCGTGATGTCGCCGACGCCGGGGCGCTCGACCTTGATCACGTCGGCGCCGAACCACGCCAGCAATTGCGTGCAGGTCGGGCCCGACTGGACGTGGGTGAAATCGAGAATGCGAACGCCCGTGAGCGCCTTAGACATATGTTCTCTCCTCTTACTATCTGTTGCCGTCATGCCCGCAGAGGCGGGCATCCAGTAGTCACCGTCGGTTCAGTCGGACACACCTTCGTCACACGATGGTTCGGCAGTTACTGGATCCCCGCCTGCGCGGGGAATGACGCCGATGGGTTGATCAATTCACTTCTTTTTCAGAACGCTCTGCGGGTTGAGGTTGCCGATGCGGCCGCTCTCCGAGCCGGCCGCCGGATCGATCACGGCGTTGATCAGCGTCGGCTTGCCGGAATCCATCGCCGCGTTGACGGCGCGCTTCAATTCGTCGGGCGAAGTGGCGTTGATGCCGACGCCGCCGAAGGCTTCCATCATCTTGTCGTAGCGCGAGCCCTTGACGAACACCGTCGTCGCCGGATCCGAACCGCCCGTATTGACGTCGGTGCCGCGGTAGATGCCGTCATTGTTGAAGATGACGATGCAGACCGGAAGCTGGTAGCGGCAGATGGTCTCGATCTCCATGCCGGAGAAGCCGAACGCCGAGTCGCCTTCGACCGCGAGCACCGGCTTGCCGGTTTCGACCGCGGCCGCAATCGAATAGCCCATGCCGATGCCCATCACGCCCCAGGTGCCGACGTCGAGCCGCTTGCGCGGCTTGTACATATCGATGACGCCGCGGGCGAGGTCGAGCGTGTTGGCGCCTTCGTTGACAAGGATGGCGTCCGGCCGCTCCTTGATGATGGTGCGCAGTGCGCCGAGCGCGCCGTGATAATCCATCGGGGAAGCGTTGCTCATCAGCTTCGGCGCCATCTTGGCGACGTTGTCGTCACGCTTCTTGTTGACGGTCGAGACCCAGTCGGCTGGCGCAGCCGGCCAGTTGCCGCCCATGCCCTCGAGCAGAGCGGACACGCAGGAGCCGATATCGCCGACCACGGGGGCCGCGATCTCGACATTGGAATCCATCTCCTTCGGCTCGATGTCGACCTGAATGAATTTCTTCGGTGCATCGCCCCAGGTCTTGCCCTTGCCGTGCGACAGCAGCCAGTTGAGGCGGGCGCCGATCAGCATCACGACATCGGCGTCCTTCAGCACGGTCGAGCGCGCCGCACCGGCCGACTGCGCGTGCGTATCGGGCAGCAGGCCCTTGGCCATGCTCATCTGCAGGAACGGTGCGCCGGTCTTTTCGACGAAGGCGCGGATCTCGTTGTCGGCCTGCGCGTAAGCCGCGCCCTTGCCGAGAATAATGAGGGGGCGCTTGGCGCCCTTGAACACGTCGAGCGCGCGCTTGACGGCCGACGGGGCAGGGATCTGGGCGGGGGCTGCGTCGATCACCTTCACCAGCGACTTCGCGCCGGCGCCGGCGTCCATCACCTGGCCGAAAAGCTTCGCCGGCAGGTCGAGATAGACGCCGCCCGGACGTCCCGACACCGCGGCGCGGATCGCGCGGGCAAGACCGATACCGATGTCGGCGGCATGCAGCACGCGGAACGCTGCCTTGCAGAGCGGCTTGGCGATCGCAAGCTGGTCCATCTCTTCATAGTCGCCCTGCTGCAGGTCGACGATCTCGCGCTCGGAGGAACCCGAGATCAGGATCATCGGGAAGCAGTTGGTGGTGGCGTGGGCCAGCGCAGTGAGGCCGTTGAGGAAGCCGGGCGCCGAGACCGTGAGGCAGACGCCCGGTTTTTTGGTGAGAAAGCCGGCGATCGAGGCCGCGTAGCCGGCGTTCTGCTCGTGACGGAACGACAATACGCGCATGCCCGCGGCCTGCATCATGCGTCCGAGGTCGGTGATCGGGATGCCCGGCACACCATAGATAGTGTTGATGCCGTTGAGCTTGAGCGCGTCGATAACGAGATGAAAGCCATCCGTCAGTTCTTGCTCGGTGCCCGGTGCTTCGGACTTGGTCGCGGTATTCAGCATGGGCTTCATCTCCCTGATCGTTTTGGTTCGGACGATTTTTCGTCGTCTTCTGGTGCGAAGGTTCGTCTAGTTAAAAAGTTCCTGCCCGTGCGCTTCGACGTAGGCGGCAAGGCCCAGCGTGTGGTCGCGCGCGCGCTTCTCGGCGAGTTCGGTGTCGCGTGCTTCCAGCGCTTCGATGATGCCAAGATGTTCGGGCAGCGAGGTCGCGGTGCGGTCCTTCCGTCCGATGGTCAATTGCCGGTAGCCGCGCACATGCAGCAGGAGATCGTTGGTCAGATCGACCAGCACCGGCGATTCCGAAAGCGAGATCAGCGCCTGATGGAACGCGATATTGGCCTTGGAGTATTCCTCGACATGATCCTGCGGCAGCCGGTCCTTGCCAAAGTCCTTAAAGAAATCGCGCAGCGCGGTGATGTCCTTCTTGCGCGCGGTGGTCGTGATCAGGCGCGCCGCCATGCTCTCGAGTGCGGCCCAGGCGCGGATCATGTCGACGATCTCGGTCTTGGTGCGGCGGACCACGACGATGCCGCGACGCGGCACGGTTTTGACGAAGCCATCCTGTTCCAGCATCGCGATGGCTTCGCGAATAGGGGTGCGGCTTACGCCGAGGCGTTCGGACAGCGCGCGCTCGTCGAGCATCACTTGCTCGGGAGTCGCATAGATATCCATCTTGAGAATAGCTTCCTTCAAGGCCTCGTAGGCCTTGTTCTTGAAGCTCGTCTCAGGCGCAATCCGGACGATTGCGATATCTGCCTCAGCCATGACAGGCGGCGCCTTGGTTTGTTTACGTGCGGGCACGACTCGTCTCCTCCCTGTTTTGGAGACGTCTTCTTAGCAGAAGAAACACCTGAAGATTTTTGGCATACCAAATACCAGGATGTCAAGATGCCCGTGTTTTCGCTGATTCTGCGCGATAGTTTGTCTTGACAACCTAATCTCTGGCATACCAAATGCCATAAAACTAGCCCCAGGAGGAAGCCAATGTCAAATTCTGCAGATGCGGCCCGCAAGATCGCCGAGCCCAGCGCCCAACAGGCTGTCCGCCGGGTGCTCGATACGGTGAAAGCCGAGAAGCGCACCAGCCTCACTGCGCCGGAAGGCAAGGTGGTGTGCGATGCCTATGGCATCCCGGTTCCCAAAGAGGGCGTGGCCAAATCTGCCGCTGATGCATCCAAGATCGCATCCAGCATGGGCTTCCCGGTGGTGATGAAGATCGTCTCGCCGGACATTCTCCACAAGACCGAAGCCGGCGGCGTCATGGTCGGGGTCAAGACCGCGGCCGATGCCGAGAAGGCCTACGACACCATTCTGGCCAATGCGAAGAAGTATAAGGCCGATGCCAAGATCGACGGCATCCAGGTCCAGCAGATGCTGGCCGGTGGCACCGAGGTCATCGTCGGCTCGATTACCGACGGCTCGTTCGGCAAGCTGGTGGCGTTCGGCCTCGGCGGCGTGCTGGTCGAGGTCTTGAAGGACATCACCTTCCGCCTCGCGCCCGCGACCAAGGACGATGCCTTGTCGATGCTCGACGGCATCCAGGCCCACGACATGCTGAAGGGCGTGCGCGGTGGCGATCCGGTCAGCCGCGATGCGCTGGCTGACGTCATCGTCAAGGTCTCGCAGCTCGTCAGCGACTTCCCCGAAATCGTCGAACTCGATCTCAACCCGGTATTCGCCACCAAGAAGGACGCAATTGCCGCCGACGTGCGCATCGTCGTCGATTTCGACTACAAGCCGCGCCCGGCGCCGCGCCCGACCGAAGAAATCGTAGCGGCCATGAACCGCATCATGCAGCCGAAGGGCGTTGCCGTGATCGGCGCCTCCGCCGAGGACGGCAAGATCGGCAACTCCGTGATGAAGAACCTGATCAACGGCGGCTACAAGGGCGAGATTTACCCGATCCATCCGAAGGCGGCCGATATTCTCGGTTACAAGGCCTACAAGAGCGTCAAGGACGTGCCCGGCGTGATTGACACGGCGGTGTTTGCGATTCCCGCAAAATTCGTCGCCGGTGCGCTCGCCGAATGCGGCGAGAAGAAAATTCCCGGCGCCGTTCTGATTCCGTCGGGCTTTGCCGAAGCCGGCGCGCCGGAATTGCAGGCCGAAATCGTCGAGGTCGGCAAGAAGTACAACGTTCGCCTGATGGGGCCGAACATCTACGGCTTCTATTATACCTGGTCGAACCTCTGCGCCACGTTCTGCACCGCCTACGACGTCAAGGGCCATGCGGCTTTGTCGTCGCAATCCGGCGGCATCGGGATGGCGATCATCGGTTTTTCGCGCTCGGCGAAAATGGGCGTGTCGGCGATCGTCGGTCTCGGCAACAAGTCTGACATCGACGAGGACGATTTGCTGGCGTTCTTCGAGCAGGACCCCAATACCAACCTGATCGCCCAGCACTGCGAAGACTTGAAAGACGGCCGTGCTTTTGCGGAGGCGGCCAAGCGCGTCTCCAAGAAAAAGCCGGTGGTGGTGCTGAAGGCGGGCCGCACCTCGGCCGGCGCCAAGGCGGCCTCGTCGCATACCGGCGCGCTCGCCGGCAACGACAAGGTATATGAGGACGTCTTCAAGCAGTCGGGCGTGATCCGCGCCCGCAGCTTGCGGCAATTGCTCGAATTCGCGCGCGGCATGCCGGTGCTGCCGACGCCGAAAGGCGAAAACGTGCTGATCATCACAGGTGCCGGTGGCTCGGGCGTGCTGCTGTCGGACTCCTGCGTCGACAACGGCCTGTCGCTGATGCAGATGCCGCCGGATCTCGACGCCGCGTTCCGCAAGTTTATCCCGCCGTTCGGCGCGGCCGGAAATCCTGTGGATATCACCGGCGGCGAGCCGCCGATCACCTATGTCAACACCGTGAAGCTCGGCCTGTCGGATGAGCGCATCCATTCGCTGATCCTCGGTTACTGGCACACGATTGTCACCCCGCCGATGGTGTTCGCCCGCAACATGGTCGAGGTGAAGAAGGAGATGGAGGCCAAGGGTTTTGTGAAGCCGATCGTCGCCTCGCTTGCCGGCGACGTCGAGGTCGAGGAAGCCGCCGAATATCTCTACCAGAACGGCATCCCGGCCTATGCCTATTCGACCGAACTGCCGGTCGAGGTGCTCGGCGCCAAGTACAAATGGGCACGCGGCGCCGGCTTGCTCTGAGTTAGACCATCGATGCCGCTTCGGTTCGCCGAAGCGGCATTTTCTTTTGACGCTCGACAAGAAGCGAAATTGCCAGGAATTCAGCGGCTCACGGTCTGATACCCGATAGAGGCAGGTCGCGATGAAGCGAAACGTGATCCGGCGCAAACCGGTCGAGCCGAAATCCGGCGCCGACAATGATTCCGATCCCAGGGATGGCGGCGTTCAGTCGGTCGACCGCGCGCTCTCCATCATCGAAGTGCTGGCCGAAGACGACGAGGGCTATCGGCTGACCGATCTCGCGGTTCGCACGGGGTTGTCGACCTCGACCGTGCATCGCCTGCTGGCGACGCTGGAGAAGCGCCGCTTCGTTCAGTTCGACCGCACCGAATCGAAATGGCATGTCGGCGCGCAGAGCTTTGCGGTGGGCGCGACCTTCACCCGTCGCCGCAACTTCACGGCGCAGGCGATGCCGTATTTGCGCAAGCTGCGGGATCTTACCCGCGAAACCGCCAATCTCGCCGTGGTCGATGATGAATCCATCATCGTGCTGACGCGCATGGAAAGCCGCGAGATCATGCGCTCGCTGACCAAGGTCGGCGGCCGCGTCGCCATGGTCGCTTCCGGCGTCGGCAAGGCGGTGCTCGCCACCTATTCCGATGCGGACGTTAACGCGATCATTTGCCGCCAGGGCATGCCGAGGTTGACGGAAAAGTCGATCGTGCGGCCGGGCGAGCTGTTCCGGGAGCTAGAGGCGATCCGGCGCCAGGGCTATGCGGTCGACGATGAGGAGGCGCGCATGGGGCTGCGCTGCGTTGCCGCCGTCGTCTACAGCGACTGCAGCGAGCCGCTGGCGGCGATTTCCGTCTCCGGCATGACCTCGCGCGTCACAGAAGAGCGTGTGCCCGAGCTCGGAAAAATCGTGCGCGACGTCGCGGCGGAGCTGACGGTTGCGCTTGGGGGCGTGATGCCGGGGGGCGAAATCGGCCTGAGCCCGGTTCGCTGTCCGTCATGGCGCGCGAAAGGAAATTAGCTCTGGCGGCGAGAGCCCCGACATCGCTATATCCATGGATCGCTGTCCATGGCGCGGCTTCGAGGGACGGTGTCCTTCGATTCAGCGATTGGGGAAATTCATGCCTTCCGAAACCCGCTCGCCCCGTCTCGCGGTTCTGATCGATGCCGACAATGCATCCGCAAAGATTGCGGATGGTCTGTTCGAGGAGATCGCCAAGATCGGCGAGGCTAGCGTTCGCCGCATCTACGGCGACTTCTCCAATGCCCGATCCAAGGCCTGGGCCGATATTCTGTCGAAGCACGCCATCATACCGCAGCAGCAGTTCGCCTATACGACTGGAAAGAATGCGTCCGACATAACCCTGGTCATCGACGCCATGGACCTGCTTCACAGCGGTCGGTTCGACGGATTCTGCCTGGTATCATCGGACAGCGATTTTACGCGACTTGCCGCCCGCATCCGGGAGCACGGCGTCGATGTGTTCGGGTTCGGCGCGCAAAAGACGCCGGAAAGCTTCAGGCAGGCCTGCCGAAGATTCTTCTATACCGAGAACCTGCTTGGCGGCACGGCGAACACTCAGGATGCCGCCTCGAGGTCGCAGCCGCTCCAATCCCCTGATGAAGCCACCTCTATCATCAAGAAGGTCATCGCCCAGATGGAAAGCGAAGACGGGTGGGTCGATCTTGGGGAAGTCGGAAAACGCACTACCAACCTGGCCCCCGATTTCGATTCGAGGACCTTCGGCTCCCGCAAGCTGAGCGACCTCGTGCGAAAGACAAACTCTTTCGAGATCGATCAGCCCAAGGGGGATCCATGCGAATTCGGGTCAAGTCCACCGCCGAATCACCTGCGAAGACGCGAACCGCTCGAAAACCTGCGGGGTGAGTAACCGAAGGCTGCTTGAGACCCGACCGCAACGAGCGCAACCACAAGCCATCCATGATTAGCGGCATGGCACGGGTCCGCTTTTGGCAGATTTCGTTGTAAAAGTCTTTTTGGGGTGACGAACGAAAATTTTCAGGGGCGCTGACGCGTGTTGCACGTGGCGACGTGAGGGACCACGTCGTTCCTCGGAAAAACGACCACGGACCTGCGTAGCGGCGTGATGTGGCTTCGCAACGTTACAGCTCTCTGAAAATCACCTTCGCGAGATTTTCGGGATCGTTCGATTTTCGACTTTTGCAACAAAATCGGCACAAAGCGGACATTAGGCGAGCTGGCCATGTCGGCTGTGTGTCGATTGTGTTGCAAAAGTCGATTTTCGCCGATGACCAAAATTCTGCGGGCCGTGGGCGCGACTTTCGTGTACAAGATGTGAGGGACCTCACGGCCTCGCGCAAAATTCACAGGCGACTTTCGTAGCGCGATTGAGGTCATACGAATCAACGCTCGCTCGCTGCTTAGTGTTTTCGCGAAAAATCTTGAGCCCTGCAACTTTCGACTTTTGCAACACAATCTGCCAGGAACGGACTCGTGCACCGCAGCAGTTATTGTCGCTATTCGATCACCTCGCCGGCGCCGGCGAGCAGTGTCATTGGAATGTCGAGGCCGAGAGCCTAGCGGTCTTGAGGTTGATATTCAGGGTAACGTCCGTCGCTTGCTGGACGGGAAGCTCCGCCGGACGCGCCCCTTTGAGGATGCGATCAACGTAGTCCGCGGCGCGTTGCCATCGTTTGAAAAGGTTAGCCGAGTACGACATCAGTCCTCCTCTCCGAACCGAGTTCCGAAGAAGCGTCAGTGGCTTCGCAACGTTGAGGAACATTCATCCGGTTTGATCCTTTACTAAGGGGCGGAGAAAGTTCAGGTGACATTTGAACGTTGGTGAGAAGACCATCGAACGAGACGACTCATTCAGCCCAGCACGGGCCGTTTATCGTACACTGGTGCACTTCTTCTCCTACCGCTTCATTCTTACCCGTAAACAGTCAACCACGACCCACGTCGAAGGACTTGATCTCGCGGTGCTGCCATCGGTCTTCCATCCGAAGATCTTCCTGACCAG
>NZ_JADPKF010000004.1:0-108621 GCF_023073815.1 Bradyrhizobium sp. 157
ACCCTTGCACGATCATTCCACCGACACCTCTCCTGCAATTCCTGGAGACAGCCCTTCATCATGTCCCGCCTCTTGACACGGGACATAAGAGGATGAGGGGAGAGAGAACGGCACCAGCCGAGTGAACGGTTTCGTTCCCCGGACGCAGCGCAGCGCGGCAGCGGTGCGCTGCAGAGCCGGGGTCCAATGTCCCGGCTGGGTCCCGGCTCTGCGAAGCAGCGTACCGGACGATGCTTCGCATCGCCGGGAGAACGCTGCATCCGCGTCCGGGACACGAGCGCTTCAACTTACCCCTTCACGAACGCCAGCATCGTGCCGTTGCCCTCGGCCGGCGGCACCACCACGCCACCAGCGCTCTTCACGCCCGTCGCGCCAAGCGCCTTCTCCGCCGCCGCGAGATCGGCCGCGATCACCAGCCCCGCGCCGCCGCGCTCAGGCAGCCCCATCAGCGGGACGTCAGGGTAGCGTGTGCCAAGCTGGGTCTTTGTCAGGAATACGAAGTCGGCGCGCTCGCCGCCCGAAGGGACTGCAATGACGCCGTCCGGTTCGACCCTTGCCTCGCGATCGATCATGCTCGCGAGTTGGGCGGCGTCATCCGCCGGCTCCGGGGTAACGATCAGCACCTGCTTCAGGCGCTTGGCGCCATTGGCATGCTTCATCAGTTCAGGAATCCATACCGTCTCGCGCGTCTTGTGCTGGCAGGCAAAGATGCGCACGCCGCCTGGCGCTTTCGCCGTCGGCCATTGAAACGTGCGGAACTTCGCAGCGGATATCGTGCCATCGGGCATCGTCACGGGACGTTCGAAATCGGTCGGTCCAATCGGCGGATAGCCGCGCGCGCGAATTTCTTCCGCGCCTTCGGCGGAATCCACGGCCGTGAACGCGATGCGCTCGATGCCTTCGCCATTCTTTTCCAGATACGCCCGCGCCGGAGCGTTATGTTCTGTCGGCGTCAGCACGCCGAGCAATTCCATATAGTCGGGGTCAAACATGATGGTGTAATTGCCCGATCCCATATGTGCGCTGTGGGTGCCGCGCGGCGACACGGTGAAGCCGAGCCGTTTGTAGTTTTCGGCGGCTTTGTCGAGATCCTTCACCATGATTACGGCGTGATCGATTCCGATGACGTTTTTGAGTGCCACTCTTTTTGTTCCCTGAGGCTTGTTAGCGGGCTAAGCTAATCAGAACGATCAGTTGCCCGCAAGGAAGGATCATGATGAACACGAGCAACGTCCGCTGGCCCGATTCGCTATGGGCGGCCGTGACGCCGTCGGGACCTGATTTACCGGAACTGATCGGCACGCAGCAGGCGGATGTCGTCGTCATCGGTTGCGGCTTCACCGGCCTCTCCACCGCGCTGCATCTGCGCGAGGCCGGGGTCGATGTCGCCATCGTCGAAGCCGCGGAGCCGGGCTGGGGTGCATCGGGCCGCAACAATGGCCAGGTCATTCCGACGCTGTCGCGGCCTGATCCGGAGGACGTTGTCGCAAAGCACGGCGAGGCGGGAGAACGTTTCGTCGGTATACTGCGTGACAGCGCGTCCTATCTTTTCGACGTGACAAGGCGCTACAAGATCGACGCCGAGGGGGAACAGACCGGCTGGGTTCAACCGGTGCATTCGCCTGGCCGCATCAAGATCGCGGAACGGCGGGTGCGGCAGTGGTCGAAGTTCAGCGCGCCGGTCGAATTGCTGTCGCGCGAGCAGACGCGCGACATGCTCGGCTCCGATGCATGGTTCGGTGGCTTCTGGAATAAGAGTGGCGGTCACATCAATCCGCTGGCGCTGGCCCGTGGCCTCGCGCGTACTGTGCTCGGCCTCGGCGCGCGCATCTACGCACGCTCGCCAGCGGAAAGTTTTGAGCGCCGGGGCGACCGCTGGGTGGTCAAAACCACGAAGGGCGAAATCTCCGGCCGTGCGTTAGTGGTGGCGAGCAACGCCTATAGCGGCGAATTCTCCAAATCGCTGGTGCCTGAGATTGCACGCGAGGTGATGCCGGTGCTGTCGTGGCAAATGGCGACGCAGCCGTTGTCGGACAACGTCCGCAAGACCATCATCCCGGGCCGGCAGGCGATGTCGGATACCCATGGCGAACTCTATTTCGCGCGCTATGACGCGCGAAACCGTCTGGTCACCGGCGGCGCGGTGATCGGCCCCGGTAACAAGGTGGAACGGATCAAGGCGCGCGTCACCGAGCGCCTGCAGCGGCTCTGGCCGCAGATCGGCGAGGTCTCATTCGACTATGTCTGGAACGGCTATGTCGGCATGACCACGGACTTTTTGCCGCGCATCCACAAGCTCGGCCCCAATGCCTATGGCTGGACCGGCTGCAACGGCCGCGCCGTGGCGCTGACCATTCCGCTCGGCAATGAATTGGCAAAGGCCGTCCGCGGCGTGCCGGAGAATGAACTGGCACTGCCGTTCACCGAGCCAGCGCCCATCGTCGCCCACGGCATTCTGCGCAAACTGGCGCCGCTGATGCTGCTGGTCTATCGCCGCCGAGATGCCCGCGAGATGGCGTGATGCCCCTTCCCCCCGCGAAGAGAGGGGAGAGTGCCGCTACACCGCCTCCGTCGCGTGCTCTCGCGCAAATTCGCCGCCAGGGATCGAGTCGAGTAGTGCCCGCGTGTAAGCGCGTTGCGGGTTGCCGAACACCTCTGCCGCCAGCCCATGCTCGACAACCTCCCCGTCCTTCATCACGGCGACCAGGTCGCAGATTTGCGCGGCCACGCGCAAATCATGGGTGATAAAGACGATGGAAAGCCCGAGCCGCGCCCGCAATTCGGCGAGCAGCTTTAATACCTGCGCCTGCACGGAGACGTCGAGCGCCGATACCGGCTCATCCGCCACCAGCACGTCCGGCTTCAGTGCCAGCGCGCGGGCGAGGCCAATGCGCTGGCGCTGACCGCCGGAGAATTCGTGCGGGTAGCGGTCGGCGGAGGAAGGATCGAGCCCGACCAGTGAAAACAGTTCTTTCGCATCTGCAATTGCCTTCGCGCGCGGTGTGCCGTGTACGATCGGGCCCTGCGCCACCAGCTCGGCCGCCTTGCGGCGCGGGTTGAGCGAAGCGAACGGGTCCTGAAACACCATCTGGATATGCCGCGTCTCGCGGCGGACGTTTTCGCGCGACATCTTCGCCCAGTCGTTGCCGTCCAGCACGATCGATCCCGTATCCGGATCGATCAGCCGCACGATGCAGCGCGCCAGCGTCGATTTACCCGAGCCGGATTCGCCGACAATGCCTAGCGTCGCCCCGCGCGGCAGGTTGAGGGATACGTTCTTCACGGCCGGCGTCACGCGCGCGCCGCGCCCGAGAAAGCCGCCGGTTCGATAGGTCTTCGAGACATCGGTGATCGTCAGGATGTTGTCAGAGGCAAGCGTCCGCGGGGGAGGCGCGTTCAGCGGCGGCACGGCAGCGATGAGCTGCTTGGTGTAGGCATGCTGCGGATGGTGCAGCACATCGGAAGCCGTACCTTGCTCAACGACGACGCCATGCTGCATCACCACGACACGGTCCGCGATCTCCGCCACCACGCCGAAATCATGGGTGATGAACATGACGGCCGTCCTGCGGCGCTGCTGCAGGTCGCGGATCAGTTTTAGAATCTGCGCCTGGGTCGTGACGTCGAGCGCCGTCGTCGGCTCGTCCGCAATCAGAAGCTTTGGATCGAGCGCCAAAGCCATCGCGATCATGGCGCGCTGGCGCTGACCGCCGGATAGCTCGTGCGGATAGGCCTTTGCTGCAACTTTCGGATCGGGAATGCGGACGTCGGCGAGCAGGGCCAGCACTTTCGCGCCGATCTCCGCCTTCGACAATTTGGTATGGACCGAAAACATCTCGGCGATCTGGTCGCCGATGGTACGAAGCGGATTGAGCGCCGTCATCGGCTCCTGGAAGATCATGGCAATGCCTGCGCCGCGCACCTCGCGCATCTCCGCGATCGAGGTCTTGCAGAGATCGCGACCCTCGAACATCACCCGGCCGCCGTCGATCGTCACCTCGTTGGGCAGCAACCGCATGATCGCGTTGGCCATCATCGATTTGCCGGAGCCGGATTCGCCGACCACGCAGAGGATCTCGTTGGAGGCGATTTCCAGCGACACGTCCCTAAGCGCGTGCGCGCGATCGGCGCCGCCGGGCAGGCGGACGCTCAGGCTGTCGAGCGAGAGGATGGTCTCGTGCTCGCTCATCGGCCCCTGAGCCTCGGATTGAGCGCGTCATTGAGGCCTTGGCCGACCAGCGACACCGCGAGCACTGTGACGAGGATCGCAATACCCGGGATCGCCGAGACGTACCATTGCACCCGCAGCACATCGCGGCCGAGGCCGATCAAATTGCCCCAGGATGCGACGTTGGGATCGGACAGCCGCAGGAAGGCGAGCGCGCTTTCGAGGAGTATCGCGACCGCCATCACCACGCTGGCGTAGACGATGACCGGCGGCAGCGCATTGGGCAGGATCTCGCCGAAAATGAGCTGGATGTTCTTCATGCCGAGCATCCGGCCGGCCTGGACGAATTCGCGGTTGCGCAGCGACAAAAATTCCGCGCGGGTCAGCCGCGCCGGCGCCGGCCAGGACACCACCCCGACCGCGATGGTGACGGTGGTCAGCGTCGAGCCGAACACGGCAACCAGCACCAGCAGCAGCACGAAGTTCGGTAGCGTCTGGAACGCTTCGGTGATCCGCATCAAGACATTGTCGACCCAGCCGCCGTAATAGCCGGCGAAGGCGCCAACGAGGATGCCGATCAGGATCGCGATTGCGGTTGCGACGCCGCCGATCAAGAGCGATATCCGCGCACCGTAGAAAATTTGGGCTGCGATATCGCGTCCTGAATTGTCGGTGCCGAGCAGGAAACGCGGATTGGAGAACGGCCAGACCAGCGGTCGGCCAGCGAGCGCCAGCGGATCGCGTGGATAGAACCAGCCGGCGGAGATCGCCATCGCGATCACGATCAGCAGCAGGATCAGGCCTGCCACCGCGGCGGGGCTTCGGAAGTAACGCTTGACCGCATCCATGGCCCTAACCCTCCGCCGTGATGCGCGGGTCGAGCCGTGCATAGATGAGGTCGACGATGAAATTGACGGTGATGACGAGCAGCGCGGAGACGAACACGATGCCGAGCAGCGTATTGAGGTCGCGCTGCACCACGGACTCGTAGGCAAGCCGCCCGAGCCCCGGCAACGAGAACACGCTTTCGACCACCACCGATCCACCCAGCATGGTACCGGCCTGCAGCCCGATCAGCGTCACCATCGGCAACAGCGCATTGCGCAGCACGTGCCGCGTCACCACGCGCGTCTCGTCGAGGCCCTTTGCGCGTGCAGTGCGGACGTAGTCGAGGTTCAGCACTTCCAGCATCGAGGCGCGCATGATGCGCAAATAGATCGCCAGGAAGATCAGCCCGAGCGTCAGCGTCGGCAGCACCAGGTGGCTTGCGATATCGAGGGCTCGCCAGATGCCGGTCCGGACCGTTCCGATGTCCTCAAAACCACCGGGCGGCAGCCATTGCAGATAGACCGAGAACACGACAATGGCCATCAAGCCAAACCAGAACGAGGGCGTGGCGTAGAAGATCAGGCCAAGCGTGGAGATCAGCGTATCGGGCCAACGGTTGACGCTGCGGGCGGCGATCACGCCGAAGACGAGACCGAAGAAAAATGCAAACGACAGCGAGGCCGTCATCAACAGGATCGTCGGAGGCAGCCGCTCCAGGATGACCGAGGCCACCGGCTTGCCGTAGATCGAGGAGAAGCCGAGATCGAGCCGCACCAGCCGCCAGAGGTAATTGCCGAGCTGCGCCGGGATCGAGAGGTCGAGCCCGTAGAATTTCCGCAGCTCCTTGGCGGTCGCAGCATCGCCGCCGCCCATCTGCGCCATCATGGCATCGACGGTGTCGCCCGGTGCGAACTGCAGCAGCAGGAACACACCGATCAGAATCAGAACGAGGGTCGGGATCGAGGCGGCAAGCCGCCGCCCCGCAAGGCTCAGAATGCGCATAGACCTATCTTGGCGGATATGGCGTCAAGCGGAAAGCCAAAGATCGTGCCAGCTCGTCGATCCCCAGCGCGGGGTATTGGAGTGGTTGCGTGCCTTCGCCGTAATCGTGGTGACGAAAATCTGCTCGATCGGCATCCAGACCGGCAGCTCCGTGTTCACTTCCTTGACGAACTGGGCATAAAGCGCCTTGCGTTTGGCCGGATCGATTTCGGTCGCGGCATCGTCAATGGTCTTGTCGACGTTCTTGTCTTCCCAGCCCCACTGGTTGGTCCAGGGCGCGCCCTTCGGCTGACCCGAGCGATACCAGACCGTGGTCGAGACCGCGGGATCGTTGCGGTATTGGTGCCAGCCGGTGGCGAGGTCGAAGGCGTGCTCGTCATAGACCTGCTTGAGGAAGCCGCCGCCGTCGTTTCGCACGATCTCGATCGGGATGCCAATCTCGCCCAGTGACTGCTGGACGAAGGTCGACCACAGCGAGATGTCCTCGCCCCACGGCGCGGGCAACAGTTTTAGCGTGAAGCGCGTGCCGCCAGTGCCCGGCTTGTAGCCGGCTTCATTCAGCAGCGCCGTGGCCTTGGCCTTGTCGTAGGGGTATTGCGGCGTGTTCGGGCCCGGATAGAAATCGGTCGAGGTCGAGGGGATCGGCCCGGTGCCGAGCTTAGCGAAATCGCCGAGGAAATTCTCGATGAAGAACGGCACGTTGATCGCATGCGCGATCGCGCGGCGGACGCGGATGTCGGACAATTCCTTGCGGCGGAAGTTGAACTCAAGCGTATTGGTGCGCGCGTTGCCTTCATTGCCCTTGGTCGAGACGATGAAGCGCTTGTCCTTGCCGAGCCGCGCGAGGTCCGAGAGCGTCAGGCTCGAGAATGGAGCGTAATGAAGTTCGCCGGCTTCCATTTGCGCCGCGGCGGAGGAGCGATCCGTGATCACGCGCCAGACGATGCGATCGAGATAGGGCGCGTTAGGGCGCCAATAATCCGTATTGCGGTCGGCGATGATATATTGTCCGCGCTCATATTTGACGAACTTGAACGGGCCGGTGCCGACAGGCGAAAGGTTGGTCGGGTTCTGGCGGATGTCGCCGCTCTCATAGAGATGCTTGGCTGAGACGTAGCCGAGGTCGGGCAGGGCACGGAGCAGGAGGTTCAGCGGCATCGGCCGCTCGTATTTGAAGATCGCGGTGTGGGCATCAGGCGTCTCGACCGCGGTCAGGAACAGCTGCAGCGTCGATCCGTAATTGAGGATCTTCTTCCACATGTTCATGGCGGTGAATTCGACGTCGGCCGAGGTGAACGGCTTGCCGTCATGCCAGGTGATGCCCTTGCGCAGCTTGAAGGTCACGGTCTTGCCGTCGGGCGAGGCTTCCCAGCTTTCGGCGAGCACGCCGACGGGCTGGCCGTTGGCGTCGAGATCGACGAGGTTCTCCTGGATCTTGCCGCCGATGATGTAGACGCCGGTGGAAGCCTGAATGCTCGGATTGAGTTGGCGCTGCTCGGCGGCGTAATGGACGGAGAACACGCCGCCCTTGCGCGGCGTTTCCTGCGCAAAGGCCCGCATCGGATTGACCACGTTGGCCGCAATGGCCGCCGACGTCAGCAACGCGGTGCGGCGATTGATCTCAAGGCGCGTCAAATCCATGCGAAGTCTCCGAACAAATATTGATGGCGGACCGTTCACGCGTCCGCCTTGGGCTCGATGTTACGATGGAACGCCAACGCGAGTCATTTTCAAATCGTCGCGCGCGTGCGGAAAATCCTGCCAGAAAACAACGTGCTCGCCGGCCATTCGATCTGCCGATTTCTTGCGCGTGAAGGCGAAAATCGCGGCTCGCCAGAATAGAGGCTAAGCGGCGGGCGCAGTCTGGGATTGCCGGGTAAAGTCCCGAACAAGGCGCCTCAAACCCCTTAAAAACAGGGTCCGGCGGCTTTGGAGGCCTGAATTTCAGCGAAAAATTGGACGAATCACTGCAACTCGACTAGCGAGATAGTTGTGCAGAATGTCGGAAACCCTGTTTTTTAGGCGGTTTCCGCCATATCGTCGCCTGTGCCAGAATCAATGGAGCAACCATGGCCACCCAAATGTCTAAGTCGCAGCTGATCGAGAAGATCGCGACCACCACCGAAGTTTCGAAGAAAGAGGTCAAGAGCGTGATGGACACGCTCGTCGACGTCGGTCACAAGGAACTGAAGAAGAACGGGGTATTCCTCGTTCCCGGCTTCGCGAAGTTTGTCGTGGTCAAGAAGCCGGCGACCAAGGCTCGGAAGGGCACCAACCCCTTCACGGGCGAGGAAATGATGTTCAAGGCCAAGCCGGCCCGCAAGATCGTCCGGGCCCGCCCGGTCAAGGCCGCCAAGGACGCGGTTTAAGAAAAGCGAAAAGGCCCCTGGCGACGGGGGCCTTTTTGTTTACTTCACCTCGCCCCGCTCTTGCGGGGAGAGGTCGCCGCGCTTGCGCGGCGGGTGAGGGGCGCGCTCTCCACCCACTCCGATTTTTCGAATTTGCCGAGACAGCCCCTCACCCCAACCCTCTCCCCGCAAGAGCGGGGCGAGGGAGAAGATGCAGCAGCGCAACTCACCCTCACACCACCGGTGACCGCCCGCCATCGACATTGATCGCCGTGCCGGTGATGAACGAGCCCTGCTCGGAGGCTAGGAAGCAGGCCAGATTGGCGAATTCCTCCGCCGTGCCGATGCGCCCCAAGGGCGTGCCCTTGGCGAGGTTCTTGGCAAACACCTCGAACTCCATATCGGGCGCCTGCGCGGCGTGGCGCTTCACCCATTGATCGCTCATGATCAGGCCGACCAGCATGGCATTGACCAGAATGTTGTGCTCGCCGCCCTCGCTCGCCATCACCTTGGTCAGCGCCATGCCGGCCGCGCGGGAGACCGAGGTCGGCGCCGAGGAGGCCGCCGGCGCTTGGCGTAGGTATTGAGCACGTTGATGATGCGGCCCCATTTGCGCGCCTTCATGCCCGGCCAGACCAGCCGGCTGAAGCGGATCGCCGCGAACAGTTTGAGATCTAGGTCTTCCTGCCAGGCCTCATCGGAGATATTCTCGAATGCCATCGTCCGCGCGGTGCCTGCATTGTTGATGAGGATGTCGACCGAGCCGAGATCGGCGACAATCCTTTCATGCGCATTGCCGATGTTTTCCGCCTTCGAGACGTCGCAAACGTAGTCGCGAACTTCCAGTCCGTCCTTGGCGAGCAGCTCCCGCGCCGCCGTCAGATCGGCTGCGCCGCGCGCGAGGATCGCCACTTTGGCGCCGGAGGCCGCGAATTGCCGGGCGACGGCGAAGCCAATTCCCTTGCTGCCGCCGGTGATGACGGCGACTCTGTCCTTCATCGTGACTTGCATGTCGTTCTGCCTGTGATTTGACCCGGAACCGGTCGAGTGAACCCCATTGTTGCCGTGCCTCATCGCAGCGTCAACGCGCGCTTTTGCGCGATGACGGACGCGTGAGCGCCGGAAATACCATCCGGTTTGGCAGGCGTCCTCGATAAGGATTTTCTCCGTTTGCCCAAGCCGGAAACGGCAATGTTGCTATTTTCGAACGCGCCTTGTGGGGCCCGGCGGCCGCGCCAAGATCAAGCAGAACAACAATGGAGTCCAGGAGACCACCATGGGCCTGCAGCAAGCAAAACTCGAATCGCTTCCCTTCGTCGCCGCCGAGCTGAACTATCTCGCGCCCACGCCGGGAAAGCCCCGCACCTACGCCTTCGATCCGCCGCCGGGCGAACCCAAATCCTCCGCGCTGCCCGAGCCGCACAACGTCCCGATCTTCGACGCGCGCCTGATCGCCGCCAACCTCTCTTTGGACCGCGAGGGTTTTGCGCTGGTCCGCCATCCCACCATCGTCAGGAATTTCTACGACGATAAGGAAGTGAAGAACGTCTACTACCCCGCCGTGGAAGCCTTCCTGAAGGCGACCCTCAAAGCCGACCGCGTCTTCATCTTCGATCACACCGTGCGCAAACGCGTGGAGGGCGCCGCCGATATCAGGGGCGCTGGCCCACGGCAGCCGGCCACGCGCGTCCATGTCGACCAGACCGATAAATCAGGCGCCAACCGCGTGCGCGAGCATTTGCCGGATGAGGCTGACGAGCTTCTGAAGGGACGGGTGCAGGTCGTCAATGTCTGGCGGCCGATCCGGGGTCCGTTGCGCGATACGCCGCTGGCAATGTGCGACGGCCAGACGGTGGAGCCGGGCGATCTCGTTGCTTCCGACCTGATCTATCCAAACCGCAGCGGCGAAACCTATTCGGTAAAATACAACCCGAACCACCGCTGGTACTACATTCCGGAAATGCGGACCGACGAGGCGCTGCTCTTGAAGTGCTACGATTCAGCAACCGACGGCCGCACACGTTTCGGGCCGCATACCGCCTTCGTCGATCCGACTACGCCGGCCGATGCGCCGCCGCGCGAGAGCATCGAACTGCGAACGCTGGTGTTCCACAGGAACTGATCGCCGCGAGCGGGCGGATTCGCGTTCCCACCACATTGGTGCTACCTCGCCCCGAAACAGTTTGGGGCGAGACGGCTCATGGACGACGGCAAGGCCGACGGTGCGGATGTCAATTTCCGCGCCCTGATTTTTGCGCTGCTGGCGCTGGCCTGCGGTCACATGTTGTCGACGCTGCTGCGAACCATTCCGGCCGTGAGCCTCGACGTGATGGCGGCCGATTTCAAAACGCCCTCGCAGACGCTGGCGAGCCTGACCTCGATCTATCATTTCGCCTTTGCCGCCTCGCAGATTCCGGTCGGCGCAGCGATGGATCGCTTTGGCGTGCGGCCGGTGTCGCTCAATCTGCTGGCGGGAACCATCGTCGGCGCGCTGGCGTCGGGTCTGGCCACCGGGCCGGAGAGCTTTCTGTTCGGCCAGTTCCTGCTCGGGGTCGCCACCTCGGGCATGCTGATGTGCCCGATGACGCTGGCGGCGAAACAGATGTCGGCGGCGCGCTTCGGCCTGTGGTCCGGCATCATCCTCTCGATCGGCAATGTCGGCATGTTGCTGTCGTCGAGCCCGCTGGCTTTCGTCGTAGAACATTTTGGCTGGCGCGCGGGATTCTGGATTTCCGCTGGCTTCGGCGCCGTGGTGGCAGTGGCGGTATTCGCGCTGGTGCCGAAGCAGCCGGCCGCGCATGCCGATGACTCCTCGCCGTTCTCGCAAATGGCCGAGGTGCTGCGCATCGGCTTGTCGCGCCCACTGCGCGGCCTGATCGCGCTGTCGCTGGTCTCGCTGGCGGCCTCGCTGGTGTTGCGCGGATTATGGGGCGGACCGTGGCTGATGGAAATCAAAGGGCTTGGCCGCATCGAGGCCGGCAACGCGCTCGGCCTGTTCACGCTGGCGTTAATCGTTGGTCCCCTCTTGATCGGCATCCTCGACCGCAATATCGGGCACCGCCGCGAGGTGCTGGCCGCCACCCATTCCTTCGTAGCCGTGTTGCTCGCGCTGATGGCGGCGGCCGCGCCGCATTATCCGCTTTCGGAACTGTTCGGAGTGACGGTGATGCCGCCGCGACTTGATACCGTACTGCTGGTGCTGATCGGCATCGCGATATCGGCACAGCCGCTGCTCTTCGGCATGACGCGACAACTGGCGGGCGCGCAGAACGCCGGCAAGGCACTCTCCGCCGTCAACCTCGCGTTCTTCCTCGGCGCCGCGCTGATGCAATCGGCAACCGGCGTGGTCGCGGCAATGTTCGGATTGCCTGCGGTGCTGCTGTTTATGGCGGCGGCAGTGATCGTGGGGACGATCGTGTTTCTGATGTATACGTAGGATAGGTGGAACGCCAGCGATACCCATCATGCCGGCCTCCTGCGTTGATGGGTTTCGCAAGGGCTCAACCCATCCTACACTCCGGCGCAGAATGCCAGATAATAGCAGGTAACCATGTCCGCCAGGATCGATCCCATCACGCGCTCCGTCGTCCAGCATCGGCTCAGCTCGATCGTAAAGGAGATGGGCGAGGCGATGCTTCGCACCTCCTATTCGCAGATTCTCAATTCCAGCCGAGATTTTTCGCTCGCGATCTGCGACCCCGCGGGACGGCTGATCGCGCAGGCAGATCACCTGCCGGTTCATGTCGGCGCGCTGCCATGGGCGACACTCGCGGTCGAAGAGCGCTTCAAGGACGTTAAACCCGGCGACGTGATCCTGCTCAACGATCCCTATCACGGCGGCAGCCATCTGCCTGATTTGACCGCCTTCGTGCCGGTGTTCGACCGCGAGCGGCGGCTGCTCTGGACTATCGTGCGCGCGCACCAGAGCGACATCGGCGGCGCCACCCACGGCGCCTATAATCCCGCCGCCACCGAGATCTATCAGGAAGGGCTGCGTGTCCCTCCGATCAAGCTCTACGAGGAAGGCCGACTGCGCGACGATCTGCTCGACCTGCTGGCGCTGAACATCCGCAACCCCCGCGAATTCCGCGGCGACCTCGCGGCGATGCTGGGGGCTGCGCATCTCGGCGAGCGGCGGCTGTCGCGATTGTTTGCGGAATTCGGTGCGCCGGTGGTCGAAGCGGCCGTCGAAGCGATCCTCGACGCGACGGAGCAGCAGACCCGCGCCGTGGTGTCGACCTGGAAGGACGGCGTATTTTTCGGCGAGGCGTTTCTCGACGATGACGGCCACGGTCGTACCGACATCTGTATCGCCGCGAAAGTCACCAAGAAGGGCAGCGACGTCGAGGTCGATCTGTCCGATTCCGATCCACAATCGACGAGCTTTGTGAATTCCTCGCACGCCAACATGCAGGCCGCAGTCGCGATGGCGTTTGCCTACCTGATTGATGCGGAGATTCCCAAAAACACCGGCGCGCTGCGGCCGCTGAAGGTGATCGCCAAACAGGGCACGGTGGTGTGGGCCGATCCGGGCCGGCCGGTGACGCTGTGCACCAGCCATCCCTCCAATGAAATCGTCGAAGCCATCGTGAAAGCCCTGTCGGCGTCCTGCCCGGAGCGCGCAATGGCGGGCTGGAGCCGAAGATTCCGGATCGCGATCCAGGGCGAGGACCCGCGCACCGGCAAGAATTTCATCTGGCACCTGTTTCAGGCGCGCCCCGGCGGCGGTGCGTCTTCCGGCGGCGACGGCTGGTCATCGATCGGCGAGTGGCATTCGGTCGGCGGCCTGAAGTTCGGCAGCCTCGAAGTGGCCGAAGTGCGCTTTCCCCTGCATTTCCGCACGCATGAATTCCGTCCGGGCTCCGGCGGCGACGGCCAGTATCGCGGCGGCCTCGGCGTGTCGCTCGATCTGGTGCTGGAGACGGAAGAGATCGCAAAGGGCAACACTGCCGGTGACGGCGCGCGACACGGTCCCTGCGGCATGCTCGGTGGCGAGGATGGCAAGCCGCATCATTATCGTCTGCTCTCCGCGGGCCGCGAACCGCGCGTACTGCGCACCAAGGAAGTCGGCATCGAGCTTCGCCCCGGCGATTGTCTGGAAATACGCTCTTCCGGCGGCGGCGGTTGGGGGCCGCCCGAAAAACGGTCCGCGGAGGCACGGCGGCGCGACCGCGAGCAGGGCCTGACCGAAGTCGCGGCGGAGCAGCGTAGCTAATCATGTTCAGAATTGGCGTTGACGTCGGCGGGACCTACACCGATCTGGTGGCCACGGACGAGACCGGGCGAACCATATTTGCAAAATCGCCGTCCACGCCGGCGGATCAATCGCTCGGCGTGATGGCAGGCCTGGAAGAGCTGGCGCGGCGGCTCAACGTCACGCGCGCGGAAATGCTCGCTGCGACTGATCGCCTCGTACATGGCACCACGGTCGCGACCAATGCGCTGCTGGAACGGAAGGGCGCAAAGGTTGCGCTCATCACCACCGAAGGCCATCGCGATGTCATCGAGATGCGCGAGGGACTGAAGCCCGACCGCTATGATCTGCGCTCACCGCCGCCCGCGCCGCTGGCGCCGCGCGATTTGCGTTTCGGTGTCAGGGAGCGGCTCAAGGCCGACGGCAGTGTCCTCATTCCGCTTGATCCAAAATCGCTAGACAAGGCCATTGCCGGCATCAGGCAGTCAGGCGCGACCTCGGTCGCGGTGTGCTTTCTGCATTCCTATCTCAACCCGGTTCACGAACTCGCCGCCGTCGAGCGGCTGCAGCAGGCGCTGCCCGGCATCAGCATCTCGCGCTCCAGCGACGTGCTGCCGCAGATCAAGGAATATGAGCGCGTCTCGACCACGATCGTGAACGCCTATGTCGAGCCGATCGTGCGGCGCTATCTGACCAATCTCGAAACGCGTCTCGTCGAGGCCGGCTTCAAAGGTAGTCTCTTTGTCGTGCTGTCGCATGGCGGCATGGCGCCGGTCGGAGAGGCCTCTCGGCTTGCTGCGGGCACGGTGCTGTCAGGTCCCGCGGGCGGCATGTCGGGCGGGAGGCGCTGTTCTGATTTGGTCGGCATTCCCGATCTGGTGCCGTTCGACATGGGCGGCACCTCCACCGATATCTCGCTGATTTCTGGGGGACAGGTCTCGCTCTCCGCCGACGGCATGCTGGCCGGCCAGCGCATCGCGCTGCGCAGCCTCGATATCGCAAGCATTGCCGCCGGCGGCGGCTCGATCGCCAGCGTCGATGCCAGCCGCACGCTGCGGGTGGGGCCGGAGAGCGCCGGCTCCGTGCCGGGCCCGGCCTGTTACGGAAATGGCGGGCAGGCCGCGACAGTCACCGATGCCAATGTCGTGCTCGGCTATCTCGATGCCGCCGCCTTCATGGGCGGCAAACGTCCGCTCGACCGCGCGGCTTCGGAAGCCGCGATCGATCGCATCGCCAGTGCGATGGAGCTGTCGCGCGTCGAGGCCGCCGCCGGCATTTATCGGATGATCAATCTGAACATGGCCGACGGCATCCGCCTGATGACGCTACGCCGCGGCGTCGATCCCAGAAAGTTTGCGCTGCTCGGTTTCGGCGGCGCGGCTGGCTTGCACGCAGCAGAAGTCGCGCGCGAACTCGAGATCAAGCGCATCATCGTGCCGAGCGTGGCATCGGTGCTGTCGGCCTGGGGCATGCTGACCAGCGATCTCCGCTATGAAGTCAGCAGTACGCATTACGGCGCCGGCGCCCGCGTTTCGGCCGATGAGGTGCGGGAGCTATTCGCCGGACTGGAACAGCAGGCCGCGGGCCGGCTGCGTTCGTGGTTCAGCGGGCCTATTACAATCGAACGCTCCGCCGAGATGCGCTATGGCGAGCAGATCTTTGAGATCGACGTCTCGCTCGACGGCCTCGACTGGAACGCCGCCGATCTCGTCGACCGGATCGAAGACCGCTTCCACATCAGGCACGAGGAATTGTACACTTACGCCTCGCGTGGCCAGGAGGTCGTCTTCGTCAACGCCCGCGTCGCCGCGGTCGGCGAGGTCCAACGGCAAGACGAGGGCGCTCGCGAAGCCGCATCATCCAGCGCCTGTTCGCCACGCAGCCGGCGGCAAGCCTTCTTCGGCGGCTGGCGCGAAGTCCCGGTCTACGCGCTCGACGACCTGCAGCCGGGCCATACGCTGACGGGGCCGGCGATCATTGAAGCCGAGACCACCACGGTGCTCGTCGACACTGGCGACCGCGTCACGGTCAACGAGCTTGGTTGGCTGGATATATCGTTGCAATGATATGTAGCCCGGATGAGCGAAGCGATATCCGGGACCGGCCGTTGTCCCGCATGTCGCGGAGCCTGTCATCGGGCGCGCATTCGCGCGACCCGTTGGCTCATGCGGCTACGTTGCTGCTCAAATCGGTGCATTACCGATTTCGGCCCCTACACGGCCAATCTCGACCATGCACACGGCCAAGACCCAATTCGTTCGCCAGCCACAACGGAACCGTTGCCTCTTGAGGCCCCTCGCGTATCACCGGCACTACGGGCCCGCCGCATGGATCGACCCGGTCGTCCTCAGGGCGATAACGATATCGTGGAACGATATTGTAATCCCAGTAGGGAGTTGGCCTTACGACGGGCACCCTGATGATGGGCCTTTCCCGTGGTTCACGAACGACTTGGGCCGTCTGCGCATGCGCTGCGGTACCAAACGTGCCCAGGTTACACAGGACCAGGGCCGTTCCCAAAGCTACGATCGTTATCCTCATGCCTCGACCTCCTTGCCACACACTGCTTAGACGGAACTCGGATATCCAGGGATGTTCGAATTCGTGCCGCTGCTGAGCGGTATATCGGACATCAAACACGCTTGAACCGCAACGTCTCATTTTATGAAGACTGGCGACCCATTTGGCGTGGCAATGCCGCGCCGCCAACATTTCATTTTAACAACCTGAACTCCCGCGCTATCATCGTCATCGCTGGGTGGCGTCACGAGCTCTGAACAGCTCGGGTTCGAGGGGCCGCGTTGATGAAAACAAGAATAAAATGGCTGTCACCAGCCTTCTTCGCAGTGTTCTTGGCATCGATACTGGCCGACCTGCAGCCGGCCCGGGCTGCCGGCGTGACCGACACCGAAATCCGCATCGGCAACCTCATGCCCTACACCGGCCCGCTGGCCGCGTTCGCTTCGATCGGCCGGGCGGAGGCCGCCTATTTCGACATGATCAACGAGCGCGGCGGCATCAACGGCCGGCAGATCAAGTTCATTTCCCGCGACGACAGCTCAAATCCAAGAACGGCAGTCGAGCAGACACGTGAACTGGTCGAGCAGGAACGCGTGCACCTGATGTTCGGGTCGTTCGGCACGCCGACCAATCTGGCGACGCGAACTTATCTCAACGAGAGAAATATCCCGCAGCTCTTCGTCGCCTCCGGCGACGAGGAGTGGGCGCATCCGAAGCGATTTCCCTGGACGATGGGCTGGCAGCCGACATTCCGCTCCGAGGGGCGGATCTATGCCAATTACATCCAGGCCGCCTATCCAAGCAGGAAGATCGCCGTGCTCTGGCAGAACGACCAGTTCGGACGCGACCTGTTCCGGGGATTGCAGGAGGGGCTCGGCATCACCGCCAACATGATCGTTGCGGATATCGCCATTGATGCCGATATGTCGATCGATACCCAGGTCGACATTCTCAAGAACTCCGGCGCTGAAGTGCTCGTGCTCAACTGCGCACCGCCGATCTCGGCGCGTGCCATCCGTAGAGCGGCTGAACTGGGCTGGCATCCTGTGTTGTTGCTGGTCAATGCGGCAGCTTCGATCGCGAACGCGCTGAGGCCGGCGGGGCTGCAGAATTCCGTCGGTGTGATCTCCACCTCGTTCCTCAAAGATGCCAGCGACACCACCTGGAGGGATGACCCTGCGATCAAGGAGTGGCTGGCGTTCATGGACAAGTATTATCCTGACGGCGACAAGGAGGATGGCAATGCCATCTTCGGCTATGCAGCGGCCGAGACGTTGGTCCAGGTGTTGACCCAGTGCGGCGACGACCTGTCGCGCGAGAACATCATGCGGCAGGCGGCGTCCTTACGGAATTACCAGAGCGGGGTCGCATTTCCGGGAATAGCGATCAACACCGGGCCGACCGACTTCCATCCGATCGAGCAGATGCGGCTGGTGCAGTTCGACGGCAGCGCCTGGCAGCCGATCGGCGACGTCATCGAGAGCGCGTTCCTGGGCGTGCCGGGCGATAAGTGATGTTCTGAATGTAGGGTGGCTAAGGCGCGAAGCGCCGTGCCCACCACGTTTCCCATTGCACAAGCTGAATGGTGGGTACGCTTCGCTTTGCCCACCCTACGATCATCACCACTGTCATCGCCCGCGAAGGCGGGCGATCCAGTACGCCGAGACGCACGCGATTGAGCCATGCAGGCCGCGGCGTCCTGGATACCCCGCATGCGCGGAGTATGACGGCACATGGCTCCGCCTACTTCTTCTGCCCGTAATTCAACAGCCCGCCCTGGCTCTTTGGCGGATGGGCGCGCAGGCCTTCCTCGTTGGGCTCGGTGCCCCAGCCGGGGCGGTCCGGCATTATCAGATGGCCGTCGACGATTTCGGGCACGTGGGTGAACAATTCATGGTCCCACGCCAAGCGATCGATGTCGGTTTCCATGATGCGTAAATTCGGCACCGCGGCGGAGAAATGCGCGTTCTGCATGGTGCAGAGATGGCCGTAGAAATTATGCGGGGCGACGTTGACCTCAAAGTGCTCGGCGGCCGCGGCGATCTTCATCGATTGCCACACCCCGTTCCAGGGCGTGTCGATGATGGCGACGTCCATCGCCTGTTCGTTGAAATAGGGCAGGAACTCGCGCAGCCCCAACAGCGTCTCGCAGGATGAGACCGGATGTGGGCTCTGGCGGCGGATGTACCCGAGCGCCTGCGGGTTGAAGGTGTCGATCTCCACCCAGAACAGATCCATGTCCTTGATGGCGCGCAGTATCTTGAGATAGCCCTCAGTCTTGGCATTGAAGTTGAGGTCGAGCAGCAGATCGACGTCGGGACCGGCGCCGTCGCGGATTGCTTCGAGGTGCATGCAGAGATTGCGCAGCACCTTGCGATCGACGTTGATCTCGGGTTCGAACGGCGAACCGAAGCCCGGCCGCCAGCCCTGCGGCTTGCCGTCGGTATAGACGAAGATGTTGGTCTTCATCGCCGTAAAGCCCTTTTCGCGCACCTCGCGGCCGATCGATTTCACGCCATCGAGATCGATAATCGCCGGTTTGAACCAATCAGGGTGGTTGATGCGCCAGGTCGCGCAGTGCGACCAGTAGACCCGGATGCGGTCGCGGATCTTGCCGCCGAGCAGTTCGTAGCAGGGCACGCCGAGCGCCTTCGCCTTGACGTCGAGCAGCGCATTCTCAAGCGCCCCAAGCGCCAGCGCCACTACGCCGCCGGCGGCCGGTCGCGTCGCGGCAAACAGTTCGGCGTAGATCCGCTCGTGCTGAAACGCGTTCTTGCCGACAACGCGCGCGCCAAGCCGTTCGATCGCCGCCGTCACGCCGGGCGCCCCAAAGCCCTCGTCGTACTCGCTCCAGCCGACGATTCCGTCCTCGGTCATGATCTTGACGAAGTGGTAGTTCCGCCAGCCGGCGTCGCAGGCGAGCGTTTCGACGCTTCTTATGGTGGTGGCTTTTTTCATGATTTCCTGCCCCGGGCTTGTTGTTGTGGTTGGCTGATAACAACAACGGATTGGCCGGATCGTCAATTGCAGGGCAGCGCAGACCGTCAATGCAGATCGTGCTTATCCGGCGCGCCGAGGCCTGCATGGTTCGAGACGCGCGGGTTGCCGCGCTCCTCACCACGAGGGTCTTAGACTTCGGTTTCAGACCTCATCCTGAGGAGGCGCGAAAGCGCCGTCTCGAAGGATGTAGCCACCGACGTTCCGGAATGCGCTAGCCCCGCGGCGAAAACAGCGTCGGCTTTCGCCGCTCGAACACCTTCCGCCCGTTCTTGAATCCCATCAGCACATCAGGCAATTCCGCGATCGCGTTTGTCCCGCTGTCGGTATCGAGAATGATCAGGTCCGCCGGATTGCCCGGCGCGATGCCGTAATCGCGCAGGTTCATCAGCCGCGCCGGCAATTCGGTGACGAGATCGAGACAGGCGTCGAAGTCGCTGACCCCTGCTTGCGCGACATTGGCGTAGAAATTCGCCATCCGCAGCAGCGAAGCGTCGCCGAACGGGGTGAAGGGATTGAGCACATTGTTGGTCGCGACCGAACAGAGAACGCCATCTTCAACCAGCCTGTGCGCCACCGTTAGCCCGCGCGGCGAATTATGCGTGGCGTCACGGCCCATCAGATAGAGATCGGTGGCGGGGAGCACGGTGACAGCGACGCCGGATTTTGCGAGGCGCGCCGTTGCGGCCTTCAGCCGGTCCGGCGGCAGCGCCGATAATTTGGTGGCGTGACCGATCGCGACACGGCCCTCGTAGTTGCGCCGCTCGGTCTGCCGGCAGACCTCTTCGAGATGACACCAGGAGGGGTCAAGGTCGAAGTCGAGGTGCAGGTCGACATCGATATCGAATTGCTGCGCCAGGTCGAAAATCTTTTCGAGATGCGCGTTCGGGTCGGTGTCCATATAGGGGCAGCCGCCGATCACCTCACCGCCGTCGCGCAAGGCCGCAATGAGCAGTTCCTCCGCGCCGGGATCGTTGGTCAGTCCTTCCTGCGGAAACACGCAGATCGAGAGATCGAGCGCCCAGGCATAATCGCGCTTGAGCGCCTTGATCGCCTCAAAACCGCGCAGCGCAATCCGTGGATCGATCTCCACGTGGGTTCGCATCCGCGTCGTGCCATGCACGATGGCGCGCTCGATCACCCGTGCGCCGCGCGCATAGACGTCTTCGACCGTGAAATCGCGCTTCATCGCGGCGACGGCGGCGATGGCTTCGCTGACGCTGCCGTGATTGTGCGCGCAACGGCCGAGCAGGCAGGCCTTGTCGAGATGGATGTGGCTGTCGACGAACCCGGGCAGGGCCAATCTGCCGTCCACCTCGATCTCGGGTCCTTCGCAGGCAAGCCGGGGTTCGATGGCGACGATACGCCCGCCGGCGACGCCGATATCGACAGGCGTGGCCAAGGTTCGCGTCCTGGCGTTGCGGAAGATCAGGTCAAAGGCGGATTTGGTGTTCATCGGGCGTCTGGCTGGAGAAAGAAGGTCTCAACCTATCGGAAGCGGGGGCGCCGGGCAGCTCCAGATTGTGTGCAATTGGAAGGCTGAACTGTTCAAAATATGTGCATGCAGTTTGCTGCTCGAACTGTAGTATTTCGCCGCACCAGGAGAAACCGCCATGTCTGTCGCCGCCAAAGCCGAAGTGAAGGGAATGTCCGACGCCGAGGTGGTCGAGGCCTATCTCACGGCCTCGATGATCCCGGATCCCGATGCGGCCGCGGCCTACATGAAGCCGGGCACGATCATCACGTTCACCGGTGGCCGGGAGTTCGATCATCCGCGCGGCCCGACCGGCTTCAACGCGCGGCGCTATCGCTGGGTCAAGAAGAAGATGGACCGCTTCGACGTCTGCCCGGGCGCGGAAGAGACCGTGGTCTACAGCATCGGCACGCTGTATGGCGAATGGCTCGACGGCACGCCGTTCGAAGGTAACCGCTATGTCGATCGCTTCGTGGTCAGGGGCGGGCAGATCGTGAAGATGGACGTCTGGAACGACAGCGCCGAGCGGATTTTGGTGCAGATGGGGATTGAGGCGTGAGGTCGCTCCCCGGATGCTGCGCAGCACGCCGCACTTGCGGCGTGGTGCGCTGCTGATCCGGGGTCCACTCGCCGATCCCTGGGTCCCGGCTCTGCGGAGCAGCGTTTCACGCTGCGCCGCGTCCGGGACACGTCGCCTACCTCGCCCGCACCACCTTCGGCATCTTCACTACCCGCTCGCCTTCGCTTTCCTCGGCATAGGGCGCCAGAATATCCAGCAAATCGCGGCCGCGCGGCGGGGCAGGGGCTACCAGCGCGCGGCTGGCCACGGAATCCAGATGGCTGTGCATCAGGCTCATCACCTTGGTCTCGTCGCCCTTGACCAACGCTGCGATGATCGCGCGGTGCTCGTTGATCGCGCATTCCGAGGAGTGCGGCCGGCTGTAGAGCGATAGCGTCAGGCAGCAGCGATAGGCGACCTCGCTGACGTAGCGCACCAGGATCGGACTGTTCGTCATGTTGGCGAGCAGGATGTGGAATTCCGTCGCGAGGCGAATCGACACCGCATCCGAGCCGTCGCGCGCGCGGTCCTCGGCATCGACATGGGCATTGAGTTCGGCAATCTGGCTCTTGGTCAGCTTGCCGGCGAGCTGGCGCACCACCAGGCGTTCGAGTTCGATCCGGATATCAAAGGCATCGCGCGCTTCCTGCCAGCTCGGCGTCGCCACCACGGCGATCCGGTTACGGCGAAGCTCGACCAGGCCTTCGGCGGCCAATTGGCCCAGCGCGTGGCGAGCAATGGTGCGGCTGACGCCGAACCGCTCGCCGAGTGAATCCTCCGGCAGCTTTGCGCCGGGCGCCAGCGCCTGCTCGATGATGGCGCGGCGCAGCGCGCGGCAGATCACGCCGACCTTGTCGGACGGCTCAGCGGTCTTGCTGGCGGAGCGGGGCGCCATCGGCGACTCCTGACGGGTGCTTCGAATGGGGCTCTCTTATCACAATTACCGACTGATTGTGCGCCTCAATTGCATGCACTTTGAGGGCGGAATTGCACAAAAGGAGTCCGCCGGCTCGGGCGGCGAACCGTAGGCTCATTGATTTCAAAGGCAAGTTTCGCTGGCATCCGGCTTGCATGCACTTCCAGCCATGATGCGCATGCAACCACATTCCGAATTTCAGCGCGCGCCGGTTCCGGCTTCCGCCGCTCCGATCGCGATCGAACTCTCGGAAGCCTCTGTCACCTTCGGCCGTGGCGCCCGGGCGGTACGGGCCCTCTCTACGACCACGCTGCGGATCGCCGACGGCGAGTTCGTCGCCCTCGTCGGGCCGTCCGGATGCGGCAAGTCGACCATCCTGCGGCTGGTGAGCGGCCTGGTGCAGCCCACATCAGGCGTGGTCATCGTCGGCGGCCGCGAAGTCGCCGCGCGGGCGCTCCGCGTCGGTATGGCGTTCCAGAATCCGACCATGCTGCCGTGGATGTCGATCGAGCGCAACATCATGCTGCCGCTCAAGATCGTCGAGCCGTTTCGCTCGCAGTTCCGAAAGCTGCGCAAGGCCGAATTCCGCGACAAGGCCAACGCGCTTTTGGAGCAGGTCGGCCTCAAAGGGTTCGGCAACCGCTACCCCTGGCAGCTCTCCGGCGGCATGCTTCAGCGCGCCAATCTCTGCCGCGCCTTGATTCACGAGCCGCGCATGCTGCTGCTCGATGAGCCCTTCGGCGCGCTCGACCAGTTCACGCGGGAAGAGCTGTGGTCGATCCTGCAGGACCTCTGGATCGCCCACCGGCCGACCGTGCTGCTGGTGACCCATGATCTGCGCGAGGCCGCTTTTCTCGGCAGCCGCATCTGCGTGATGAGCGCGCGGCCCGGCCGCATCCTCGACGACAGCCGGGTCGACTTCGCCCGGCCACGCACCGTGGCCATGACCTTCGAGCCTGATTTCGTCGCGCTGAACCAGAAGCTCCGTGCCTTCATCGTCGATGCCAGAACGGCTTCTGCGCAGGGAGCAGCCTGACATGCCCGATCTCGATTATCGCCAAAAAGCCTGGTCGGCAGCACTGATCGTGCTGTTCTTCGTCGCCTGGGAATTGTTCTGCCTGATATCAGGCATGTCCGACCTGGTGCTGCCGCGCCCCTCGCAGGTGCTCGTCACGCTAATCGAGAAATTCCCGATCCTGTGGCCGCACATCCTGCAGACGCTGGCGACGACGATGATCGGTTTTGTTCTTGGCGTGGGCCTTGGCGTCATGCTCGGCGCTATCATCGGCGTCTCGAAGACCGCCTATGATACCGCCTATCCGCTGCTCGTTGGATTTTCCTCGATTCCAAAAGTCGCTGTCGTGCCGATCTTCGTGCTGTGGTTCGGCTCCGGCAGCGTGCCGGCGGTGCTGACCGCGCTCTCGATCTGCTTCTTCCCGATCGTCGTCAACATCGCGACGGGACTGGCGACGACCGAACCCGAACTCGAAGACGTGCTGAAGGCGTTGGGCGCCAGCAAGTTCGACATACTCTGGAATGTCGGCTTGCCGCGGACCATGCCGTTCTTCTTTGCCTCGCTGAAGGTCGCGATTTCCTACGCCTTTGTCGGCGCGGTGCTGTCGGAGACCGTCGCCTCGAACCGCGGCATCGGCAATGTGATGATGACTGCGTCCTCGAATTTCAATGTGCCGCTGGTGTTCGCCGGTCTGTTCGTGCTCGCCGGCCTCGGCGTCGCGCTTTACGTGATCTTCTCCGTAATCGAGGGGCGCGTCACCGGCTGGGCCACCCGCAAGAACGACATGATCGCAACATGAGCCAAGGTTTCGCCAACTGTCCTTCAACCCTTATCGAGGAGACCCGCGATGTTAGCCAGAGTAAGTGCCGCGCTGTTGGGAGCCGTCCTGTTTACCGGCGTTGCCAATGCCCAGGAGACGACGATCAAGTTTACGCTGGGCTGGAAGACGCAAGGCTCTGATGCCGCGTTCTTCTATGCGAAGGATAACGGCTTCTTCAAGGAAGAGGGCCTCAATGTGGTGATCGATCAGGGCGAGGGCTCTGGAGCGACGGTGACGCGCATCATGTCGGGCGCCTATGACGCGGGCTTCGGCGACGTCAACGCCATCATCCAGAACGCCTCGACCAAGCCGCAGGACGCCCCTGTGATGGTCTACATGATCTGGAACCAGCCGCCATTCGCCATCGTCACCAAGAAGACCAGCGGCATCAACACCATCAAGGACTTTGAGGGCCGCACGCTGGGCGGCGCGCAGGGCACGCCGACGACGCGGCTGTTGCCGGTGTTTGCCAACAAGAACAAGCTGGAGGGCGAGAAGATCAAGATCTCCAACATGGCGCCGAACCTGCAGGAGCCGATGCTGATCAAGGGCGATATCGACGCCGCACTGGTCTTCAACATCACCAGCTATTTCAATCTCGTGCTGAACCGCCAGGACCCCGACAAGGACTACAAATGGTTCTCGTTCGGCGACTACGGGCTCGACCTCTATTCCAACGGCATGATGGTATCGCGCAAGCTGCTGGTGTCCAATCCGAAGGCCGTCGCTGGTCTGGTTCGTGCCGTCAACAAGGCCGTGATCGCGATCGCCAAGGATCAGAATGCCGGCATGAAGGCCGCGCTGAACTACGACAATCTGATCAATGCAGAGGTCGAGAAGCGCCGCTTGCAGTTTTCCTTCGACAAGCTGATCGTCTCGCCGGAGATGAAGGAGATCGGCGTCGGCGACGTCAAGGACGACCGCATGGCCCGCGCCATCGGCATCATTGTCGAAGGCTACCAGCTCGCCCGCGCACCGGCGCCGTCGGAGATTTTTTCCCGCGAATTCCTGCCGCCGCGCGCGGAGCGGGAGCTGGTGTATACGGCGAATTGACAGGGTGGTATATCAACTCGTCATTGCGAGCGTAGCGAAGCAATCCATGCCTCCGTGCGAGGAAAGATGGATTGCTTCGTCGTGGAGCCTGTCATCGGGCGCGCATTTCGCGCGACCCGTTGGCTCCTCGCAATGACGGAGTGCCCTTATGGCCACCGAAGTTGCCGCACACAGCCTATTCTCTAGCTCCGACCGCGGGCTGCTCGACAACGTCGTGCTTCATCACGACAACGGCCTCATCAGGTCGATCTCGCCGGCGACGTCACCTACAACCGGCCCGCGCTCCCTCATTCTTCCCGCCTTCGTCAACGCCCACGATCACGCGCGGCCGACCGCGTCCTCGTTCTGCGCGCTCGGCATGCCCCTGGAAAGCTGGATCCTGCGCTCCGCGCTCGGCACGCCGGTTGATCCCTATCTGACCGCGGCTTCCGCGCTGGCGCGCTCGGCTCGGGCGGGCTGCGCGGCGATGATGGTGCACTACACCCGGCCAAGCGGCACCATGCCGCTGGTCGAGGAGGCGAAGGCGATTGCGCGGGCGGCGTCCGACGTCGGCATCCGCATCGCGTTTGCGCTCGCCGTGCGCGACCAGAATCCGGTGGTCTATGGCGACAGCGAACCGGTGCTGTCAGAACTCTCCGACGATGACCGCAAGACGATCGAGGAGTTGTTCGTCCGTGCGCCGATGCCGCCGAAAGCCTACATTGAGCTGACAGATGCGATTGCCTCGGTTATCGCGGGGCCGAAGGTGGACGTACAGCTTGGCCCCGCGGGCGTGCAATGGTGCTCAAAACCGCTGCTCGAGGCGGTGGCTGAGAATTCGGCACAGACCGGGCGACGCATCCACATGCATCTTCTGGAGACAATCTATCAGCGCGCCTGGGCAGACCAGCATTTCCCGGATGGCATCGTCCGTTATCTCCGCGACATCGGCTTCCTGTCGGAGCGGCTGACGCTGGCGCATTGCATCCACGCCCGCCCCGACGAGATCGAAATGATCGCTGCGTCCGGCGCGCGTATCGTTACCAACTTCTCCTCAAATATGCACCTGCGCTCCGGCCTCGCCCCGATCGCCGCGGCACACCGATGTGGCTGCGCCATCGCGGTCGGCGTCGACGGTCTCGCGCTCGATGAAGATGACGATGTCCTGCGCGAGATGCGGCTGGTGCAGATGATGCACGGCGGCCTCGGCTTCCAGCGAACCTGGACCGCTTCCGAATTCCTCGCGCTCGCGATCGCCAATGGCCGCAAGGCGACGGGCGCACCCGGTACCGGTGAACTCATCTCCGGCGCACCGGCCGATTTCGTCACCCTCGATCTCGACCGCCTCGACCGCGACCAGATCATCCCCGTCGAGCCCATCGACCTCTTGTTTGCGCGCGGCAACGCGTCTCTCCTGCGCGATGTGGTAGTTGATGGACGGCTGATCGTCAGCGAAGCCCGGTGCACCGGCGTCGACCTGCCTGGAATCGAGAATGAGCTGCGCGGAATCTACCGCGCCAATGCGAAAAAGCTCTCCGGCCTTCAGCGCGCCTGGCCGGCGCTTTCGACCTCGCTGCAAAGCTGGTTCGAAGCGCATTTGGATTGCCGCTAAGCCGAGCCTGTCTTGCGAATTCCGTGATGTGGAACGAAATTCCACTTGCGCAGAATCTCGGCAAAGGTTTCATGTTCAGCAACGGGAAACGAACCGGTGGCCGTGTTTCGCCGTCGGTGGTGCATGGGGGAAGCAAGCGGGGCGAGATGGGGCAGTCACCCCTTCAGTTCGCTCCGACGCCTGAACGGAAACGTCGATGTCCTTCCACAAATTGCTGATCGCCAACCGCGGCGAGATCGCCATCCGCATCGCGCGCGCCGCCGGCGACGCCGGGCTTGCCACCGTCGCGATCTATTCCGCCGATGACGCCCAGTCGCTGCACGTCCGCGCCGGCGATGCCGCGCATGAAATCCCCGGCCGCGGCGCACGGGCCTATCTCGACATCGAGGCGATGATCGCGGCCGCAAAGGCAACCGGGTGCGATGCGCTGCATCCCGGCTACGGCTTCCTTAGCGAGAATTCCGCGCTCGCCCGGCGCTGCGCCGAAGAAAACATCGTCTTTGTCGGGCCGTCGCCGCAGGCGCTCGACCTGTTTGGCGACAAGGCGCAGGCGAAGGCATTGGCGAAGCGGTGCGGCGTGCCGGTTATCGAAGGCACCAGTGGCCCAACCAGCCTCGAACAGGCGAAGGCCTTCCTTGAGTCGCTCGGCCCCGGCGGCGCCATCATGATCAAGGCGATTGCCGGCGGGGGCGGGCGCGGCATGCGCATCGTCGATGACGTGGCCAGGCTAGAGGAAGCCTTTGCGCGCTGCCAGTCCGAGGCGATAGCGGCCTTCGGCAGCGACGGCGTCTATGTCGAGCGCCTGATCCGCAATGCCCGTCACATCGAGGTGCAGATCATCTGCGACCACCACGGCGCCATCAGCCATTTGTGGGAGCGCGAATGCACCATCCAGCGCCGCAACCAGAAACTGATCGAGATCGCGCCGAGCCCGTCGCTGACCGATAGCTTGCGCACCCGCATCATCGACTCGGCCAAGGAACTTGCCGCCGCCGTCAATTACAACAATCTCGGCACTTTCGAATTCCTGGTCGATAACGATGCCAGGACAAGCGACAAGGCGTTTGCCTTCATCGAGGCGAATCCGCGTCTGCAGGTCGAACATACCGTCACCGAGCAAGTGCTCGGCCTCGATCTCGTGCAATCGCAGCTCGCCGTCGCAGCCGGCGCCACGCTCGGCTCGCTCGGCCTTGCGCAGGGCTATATCCCGCGGCCCCGCGGCTTTGCGATGCAGCTCCGTGTCAACATGGAGGTGATGGACGAGACCGGCGCCACCAGGCCGACCGGCGGGACGCTGGCGGTGTTCGACCTGCCGTCGGGCCCCGGCGTGCGCATCGATACGTTCGGCTATTCGGGTTACCGGACCAGCGCCGCCTTCGATTCGCTGCTCGCAAAGGTCATCGTGCATTCGCCGGGCGGCAACTGGACCGACGTGGTGCATAAGGCCTCGCGGACGCTGCGTGAATTTCGCATTGGCGGCGTCGCCACCAACATCCCCTTCCTCGCCGCGGTCCTGGCGCATCCGGATTTCGTTGATAACCGCCTCAGCACCGGCTTCATCGACAAACACGTCGCGGCCCTGGTGGGCGAGGCCGAAGCGACGGCGGAGACGGCGCTGATCGAATCCGGCAGCGCGGCGGAAGACGCCACGCCTGAAGCCGCCGTATCGGCGGGGCCGGCAGGCTCGGAGCCGGTGCCGGCGCCGCTGCAAGGCACGATCGTCGCCGTCGACGTCAGGGAAGGGGACCTCGTCCGCCCCGGCCAGCAGATCGCCGTGCTTGAATCCATGAAGATGGAGCATCTGGTGACCGCGCCGCATGGTGGCAGGGTCACGAAGATTGCGGCTGACGCCGGCGTCACGCTGATGCAGGACGAGCCGATCCTCTATCTGGAGCCGGCGGAGATCGACGCGCATGATGTGGCGGAGGAGGAGGATTTCGATCTCGACCACATTCGCCCCGATCTGGCGGAATTGATCGAGCGCCGCGCCATCACGCAGGACGAAAATCGGCCCGCATCGGTCGAGCGCCGCCGCAAGACCAACCAGCGCACGGCGCGCGAGAATATCGCCCATCTCGTCGATGAAGGCTCGTTCGTCGAATATGGCTCGCTCGCCATTGCCGCCCAGCGGCGGCGGCGCACGGTGGACGATCTGATCCGCAACACGCCGGCCGATGGCCTGATCTCCGGCGTGGCCACCGTGAATGCGCAACAATTCGGCGCGGACGCCGCCCGCTGCATGGTGATCGCCTACGACTACACCGTGCTGGCGGGCACCCAAGGCCATATGAACCACAAGAAGATCGACCGCATGCTGGGCCTAGCCGAGCAATGGCGGATGCCGCTGGTGTTTTATGCGGAGGGTGGCGGCGGCCGGCCCGGCGATACCGACAGGCTTGGCATGACCGGGCTCGACGGCCCGTCCTTTGTGCAGTTCGCAAAGCTCTCCGGTCTCGTGCCGGTCATCGGTGTTGTCTCCGGCTACTGCTTTGCCGGCAATGCCGCGATGCTGGGTTGTTGCGATGTCATCATCGCGACGAAGAACGCCTCGATCGGCATGGGCGGACCTGCGATGATCGAGGGCGGCGGGCTCGGCGTCTATCATCCGGCGGAAGTAGGTCCCGTGTCGTTCCAGTCGCCCAATGGTGTCATCGACATTCTGGTCGAGGACGAGGCGGAAGCGACGTCGGCGGCACAAAAGTATCTATCGTACTTCCAGGGCGCGGTATCCGACTGGAAAGCGCCGGACCAGCGCCTGCTGCGCCGGGCCATTCCCGAAAACCGCCTGCGGGTCTATGACATCCGCACCGTTATTGATCTGCTCGCCGACGAGGGATCGGTGCTGGAAATCCGTCGCGATTTCGGCGTCGGCATGATCACCGCCTTCATCCGCATCGAGGGAAAACCGTTCGGCCTGATCGCCAACAACCCGAAGCATCTCGGCGGCGCGATCGATGCGGCGGCCGGCGACAAGGCCGCGCGCTTCATGCAGCTCTGCGACGCCTTCGACATCCCGATTATATCGCTCTGCGACACGCCGGGCTTCATGGTCGGGCCCGAGGCGGAAAAGACCGCGATCGTGCGCCATGTCGCGCGGATGTTCGTGACCGGCGCGAGCCTCACGGTGCCGCTGTTCGGCATCGTGCTGCGCAAGGGCTACGGCTTGGGGGCGCAGTCGATGATCGGCGGTGGCTTCCACGCCTCGTTCTTCACCGTGGCCTGGCCGACCGGCGAGTTCGGCGGCATGGGGCTGGAAGGCTATGTCCGGCTCGGCTTCCGCAAGGAAATGGAAGCGATCGAAGACCCCGCCGAGCGCGAGGACTATTACAAGGCCAAGGTCGCCGAGCTCTACGCCAACGGCAAGGCGGTCTCGATTGCGTCCGTGCTGGAGATCGACGAAGTGATCGATCCCGCCGACACGCGGCACTGGATCATGTCCGGCCTGCGCTCGGTGCCAAAGCCGGAAGTGCGCGCGACCAAGAAGCGCCCGTGCATCGATGCGTGGTAGCGATGATCCGTAGATCCGTAGGGTGGGCAAAGGCGCGATAGCGCTGTGCCCACCATCGATCATCGAACGCGCTGCTTGAGGGTGGGCACGCTTGCGCTTTGCCCACCCTACAGCTCCGCCGACTGATTTGCCGCGCTCGTAAGCGAAAATTCAAAGCGCGGCCGCGACCAATTGGCACGACGGGCAAATCAGTAAAAACCTGTCCAGCCCCTTTGGCAAAAATATTCCGCTTAACTTGTGACGCAAATCATCTGCATAACTCCGCCCGTCTCACCCGATTGAGGGGCGGCTCGCGATCGTCACGAACGTGCGGTGAGATGCGATGGACGCGGAAGGCGCGCAAGACGGTGGCGCCGGAAGCGTACGGCGAAGTCGTGTGGTTCTGGCGCCGCGGTGCTGGCGTTAAGTCCCAGGAGAAGCGAAGCTTCTCGGGGGCGACGGTGGCAAGAAAGCCGTTCACCGGGAAGAGCACGAAGTAAGCCGTAAAGCCATTGCGCAGGGAAGGCCGGGATGCTCCCGCTGTACCTGTATGCTCGTGTGCGCGTTCTTAGTGCGCAAATTGCACACGAGACCGCGGGTGCGGCGCGCACCCGGTCTTCCCTGCGCCCTTGTGTCCAGAAAATCTATCAGAATGTGCGAACGGGCGGTTGCGCACCAACCGCCCGTTGCTGGAGCTGAGCCCGTTGCGCCCAAAGGCGACAGAGCCTGTATCAGAGCGAGGGACAGCTCCGGTGTCTTCCTCAACCCGAACAGTTGCAAGGGCTTTGAGCCCGTACCGAGCAAGGAAGGGAGTGGATGATGGCACAAAATGATCCCGGTGTCGTGGGCATCGATGTGGCCAAGGACAAAGTAGATGCATGCATACGCGCGTTCAAATTACGTCAGACCTGGCCGAGCACAGCACAGGGGCAGCGCAAGCTGGTGGCGTGGCTTCGCAAGCACCAGGTGAACAAGGCGGTGATGGAAGCGAGCGGCGGCTATGAGCGTGCCTGGGCCAAGGTGCTGCGCGAGGCTGGCATCGAGGTGCGGATTGTCGATCCCAAGCGGGTCCGCAGCTTCGCGCTGTCGGCAGGACGGCTAGCCAAGAACGATGCGATCGACGCAGAGATAATCGCCTGGTTCGCCGAGACGTTCAGCGAGGCGCCGAGCCAGAAACACGACGCGGCACGTGAGGAGTTGAAGGCATTGGTGAAGGCGCGCCTGGACCTGATCGATTCCAGGATACGCTTGGTAAGCCAAAGCGAACATGCTGCGCCGGGATTGGTTCAAAAAGCGCATGCCCGCATCTTGAAGAGCCTGACCAGCGAGATTGCCAAGCTCGAAGCCGCTATCTCCGCCAAAATCAAATCCACGCCGGAATTTGCCGAGCGCGTCGAGATCATCGAGAGTGTGCCGGGTTTGGCCGAGACGAGCTCCGCAAGCCTTGTCGCAGGGATTCCGGAACTTGGCCAGGTGAGCGACGAGATCGCCGCTGCCTTGATGGGCGTTGCCCCTTATGACGACGATAGCGGAAAGCGACGCGGCGAGCGCCACATCAAGGGTGGCCGGCGCTGGGTCCGTAACGCCATCTACATGCCCTGCGTTGGCGCAGCCACTAAGAACAATCCCGTTCTGAAGGCCTACTATCAACGCCTGCTTGCCAAGGGAAAGGAGCCGAAGGTCGCTCTCATTGCCTGCATGCGCAAGCTGATCATCATCCTCAACACCATGATCGCACGACGGCAGAAGTGGGATCCCAGTCGATATGCGCTGAGCTGATCGAACAGACTTCTTGATGCGCTCGGTCCTCGGCCGAGCTCATGCAAAGCCAACAGACCGGTGAACGGGCGGGGTCAAGGCCGTAGCCGCCGAAGGCGGGGGCGCGCCAGCGCCAGCCTTGAGGCCGCCCGAGCACCGGGCTACCTCGCCACAGTTGCTCTGATCAGGAGGGCGGGAAGTGAAGAGCAAAGCTCGGGCGCAACGCGTCGCGAGATCGCGAAGTCATACTCCGAATTGTAGGATGGGTGGAGCGCAGCGATACCCATCGTCTTGCAACCGGCATTGATGGGTATCGCGCAGTGAAACCCATCCGACGGGACTCAATTGTCGTCACCCGCGAAGGCGGGTGATCCAGTAGTGATTGAACGGCTAGGCCGCGGCGTACTGGATCCCCGCCTGCGCGGGGGATGACAGTGGTGTATTGCGACGCTATCACCTCATCATTGCGAGCGCAGCGACTTGTCCGCCGTAGCTCGAAGAGCGAAGGCGGAAGCAATCCATTGTCGCCTCTATGCGGAGAAATGGATTGCTTCGCAGAGCCTGTCATCGGGCGCGCATTCGCGCGACCCATTGGCTCGCAATGACAGGGAAAGCGATAATTTGACGCAACTTGCGCCTCGCATTCGCGTTACCATCTGATGCCCATGCCAGACGACGATATCTATACGCCGCCCCGTTCGCGTTCCGGACCGTCTTCCCGGACACGCGCGCCCGGACGTGGGCCGGTTATCGACCAGGAGGGGCGCGAACTCCCCGAGCCGAACCTGCATACGCGGTTCGAGGGAATGCAGTTCGATTTCGGTCATTCCGCCGCCAATCCGTTCGGCGAGTTGACGCGCGAGCAGCGGATCGCGCGGCTCGATGCCATCGCCAAATTGCTGGATGTCGCCTTCATCGTTCCCGGCACCAATTTTCGCTACGGCATCGACGGGCTGATCGGCCTGATCCCGGTGGTCGGCGACATCATCACGACGGCGATTTCGCTGTGGGTGGTGCGCGAGGCGCGTGCGCTTGGCGCGCCCTGGCACATCACGGCGCGGATGCTCGCCAATGTCGCGCTTGACGGCGCGGTTGGCCTGGTGCCGGTCGCGGGCGACGCCTTCGACGTCATGTTCCGCGCCAACGTGCGCAATGTGCGCATGCTCAAGCGCTGGCTCGATAAGCAGCCGCGTTAAAGAAAAACGCCCCCGAAATGATTTCCGGGGGCGCGCTGTTTGAAAATATGGAAGCGTTAGGCCGCGTCGGCCTTGTCGTCGGTGGCGGCTGGGCGCGGACGACGCGGCAGCGGGAACGCCTCGCTTTCATAGAGCGAGCGGATGCCGCTCTGGTCGAACCGCGCTTCCTCGACCTGCAGATAGGCGCCATTCAGCGAGTCCGCCGGCAATTCCTCGATCGCGAAGCGAACTGCTTCCGCCGCGGTGCCAAAACGCCGATAGGCAAAACCGGCCCGCTTCTTCTTGCGGATCGCGGCGGGAAACAGTTCGGCGGCGGTGTTGTAGCTGAATGGACGCATGGACGGTGACCTCAATCTTTTTCGGCTCTTTTCGTGTGAGCAATGGGGATTGGATGACGGTGGGCCACAGCAGGGGCCACGCCGTGCACGTCATTTCAGGCCCCAATATAAGCTTCTTTAACAAAAATGCGACCCCTGAAGTCCGGCATCGGGGGTGATGATGAATCCACGCATGGCTGCGGGGCGGGTAAATTAAATCAAGTTATTTCAATGGGTTCCACGATTTGCAGCTTGCCGGGCAGGAGCAGGATGAGAAGCACGATTAAAATCGCGCCACCGGGCCCATCGCGGAACGGCCCCTGCCATAGCCGCCGAAACGACCGGAAAGGCCGCCCAGCAGGAACTTATTTCGGCTGCAGCTTCAAGGCCGCCGAGTTGATGCAGTAGCGCAGGCCGGTGGGGCCGGGGCCGTCGTTGAAAACGTGGCCGAGATGGCCATTGCATTTCGAGCACAACACTTCGGTGCGGATCATGCCGTGGCTGAAATCGCGCTCCTCATCGATATGGCTGCCCACTGCAGGCTGCGTAAAGCTCGGCCAACCGCAGCCGGAGTCGAACTTGGCGTCGGATTCGAACAGCGTCTGGCCGCAGCCGGCGCAGGTATAGGTGCCCTTGCGGTGCTCGTGCTCATACTCGCCCGAGAACGGCCGCTCGGTCGCCTTCTCGCGCAGCACGGCGTACTGCATCGGCGTCAGCTCCTTGCGCCATTCGGCCTCGCTCTTGACGACCTTGCCGGATGTCTTGGTATCGGACATTTGCCCTCCTTAATTGGTAGCCTTTCAATTGGCAGCCTTCGCGTTGCGTACCAGCGTCGGCTGCTCGATGTAATTCTCCGCAAAGATCTTCTTCAGGTTTTCGATCTTCGGGATGTCGTTGAAGACAATATAGGGCTGGTTCGGGTGCAGCGTCAGGTAGTCCTGGTGATAGTCTTCCGCCGGATAGAATGCCTGCAGCGGGCCGACCTTCGTGACAATCGGCTTCTTGTAGACCTTGGCGGCGTTGAGCTGCGCGATATAGGCCTCCGCCACCTTCTTCTGCTCGTCATTGGTGGTGAAGATCGCCGAGCGATATTGCGTGCCGATGTCGGGGCCCTGGCGGTTCAACTGGGTCGGGTCGTGCACGACGGAGAAGAAGATCTGCAGGATCTTGCCGTAGCTGATCTTCTTCGGATCGTACTTGATCTCGACCGCCTCGGCGTGTCCCGTCGTGCCGGTGCCGATCATGGTGTAGTTCGCGGTCATCTTGCTGCCGCCGGAATAGCCACTCACCGCGTTGAGCACGCCGGCGGTGTGCTGGTAGACGCCCTGCACGCCCCAGAAGCAGCCGCCGGCGATCACGGCGGTCTGGATGCCGTCGGCCGCCTGAACGTCGAGCGTGGGCGCGGGAATGATGACGGCCGCTTCCGACGCACGCGAGGGCGTTACCGTGAAAGCAGCAATGGCCAGCGCAGCGATGGCGGCGGCGCACAGCGAGAGGCGGCTGAAATGGCGAGGGGACATTGTTTCCTCTTGGATAGCCTAGTTGGGGTCAGTTTAGAGCGACAACGGTGTTTCGCAATCGGCCCGGTTCTCTCCGGTGCCAAAGATACGGCCCGCGGCACATAATGTTACGGCTGATGGCACACGAGTTCGTGAAAAACCGCGGCAAGCGGCCGGAAGCCGGCTTCCCAGGGATCATTGCCGGGACGCCGAGGATTCTTGTTTCGTGGCGGGAAGTAGTTGCCGTCGTCATTGCGAGGAGCGTTCGCGACGAAGCAATCCATGCTTCCGCACGCAGCACCATGGATTGCTTTGCTTCGCAATGACGGTAGCGCCGTCTAAACCACCACACTCAGCCGCTTCGCCGCGCGCGTGATGCCGGTGTACAGCCATCTCGCCCGGCTGTCCTGAAATGCAAAGCTCTCGTCGAACAGCACGACGTCGTCCCATTGCGAGCCCTGCGACTTGTGCACCGTGAGCACGTAGCCGTAGTCGAACTCGTCATAGGGCTTGCGCTGCTCCCACGGGATCGCCTCGATGCCGCCCTGGAAGCAATCATGGCGCACCGAGACCTTGGTGACCTTGTGGCCGAACTCTTCGTCGGGCGACAGCCGCATGCTTAATATCTGTGATTTCGATCGCGGCTGGGTGCGCGACTTGACGCGCCACAGCCCGCCGTTGAACAGGCCCTTCTTGCGGTTGTTGCGCAGGCACACCAGCTTATCGCCGGCGACCGGCAGGGGATCCTCGATGTTCTGCTTCTGCCGTATCCGCATGTTGTAGGCGCGGCGCGTGTTGTTGCGCCCGACCAGCACCTGGTCGGCGCTCATGACGCGGTCGGGATCGAGCTCGCTGCGCGGCACCACTTCACTCTCGCCGTGGCGGCCGATTTCGAGCTCGCGGCCCTCGCGAATGTCCATCGACATACGCACGATCGGGTCGTCCTGCGCCTGCCGGTGCACCTCCGTCAGCATCGCGTCGGGCTCGCAATTGGTGAAGAAGCCGCCGCCCTGGATCGGCGGCAACTGCGCGGGGTCGCCGAGGACCAATAGCGGACAGTCGAACGACATCAGGTCGCGGCCGAGCTCGGCGTCGACCATCGAACATTCGTCGATCACGATCAGCTTCGCCTTCGAAGCCGGCGCGTCGTCCCACAACTCAAAGCTCGGCTGCTCGACGCCGGATTCCTTGGCGCGATAGATCAGCGAATGGATGGTGGAGGCGTTGTCGCAACCCTTGTTGCGCATCACCAGCGCCGCCTTGCCGGTGAAGGCGGCATATTTCACCTCGCCATCAACGCCCTCGGCGATGTGCCGCGCCAGCGTGGTCTTGCCGGTGCCGGCATAGCCGAACAGGCGAAACACCGGCGGCGTGCCGTTGCGGCCCGGCTTGGCCTTTAGCCAGTCGGCAACGGCCTTCAGCGCGGAATCCTGATGCGGCGTAAAGGTGGTCATGGGATCCAGATGGAGAGAAGAGCGGGCGGTGAGGCCGCGACTCAACAGACCGTAAAGCTAACCATTCGCGCGTTCCATGCAAGACAACTTCCGTGACGCGGAATTGCCATTTCGCGACCAAGGCTAGACTTGCGATTTGCGGAGAATACACTCACCCGAAAACAACAAGTGGTCTTGGGAGGCGTCATGAAATTCGGCATCTTTTACGAGCTGCAACTGCCGCGCCCATGGGAAGAGGGCGACGAGCTCCGGCTCTACCAGAATGCGCTGACGCAACTCGAGACCGCCGACCGGCTCGGCTATGACTACGCCTGGGTGGTCGAGCATCATTTCCTGGAAGAATATTCGCACTCCCCCGCGCCGGAATCCTTTCTTGCCGCCGCCAGCCAGCGCACCAAGAATATCCGCCTTGGCCATGGCATTTTCCAGCTCACGACAAATCATCCCGCCCGCGTCGCCGAGCGGGTCGCGGTGCTCGATCTCCTGAGCAACGGCCGCTGCGAATTCGGCGTGGGCGAGAGTGCTTCCATCACCGAACTGACGCCGTTCGGCCGCGACATGGAGACCAAGCGCGAGGTGTTCGAGGAGGCGGTTCAGGCGATCTTCCCGATGTTCACCAAGGTCGGTACCGAGCATCACGGCAAATATTTCGATATCCCCCTGCGCAATGTGGTGCCTAAGCCCGTGCAGAAGCCGCATCCGCCGCTGTGGATGGCGTGCTCGCAATTGCCAACCATCGAACGCGCTGGCCAGAACGGCTTTGGCGCGCTCGGCTTCCAGTTCGTCAGCGCTGAAGCGGCGCATGCCTGGGTGCATGCCTATTACAATGCGATCACCAAGCGGCTGAAGAAGCTCGCGGAATACGAGATCAATCCGAACATGGCGCTGGTGTCGTTCTTCATGTGCGCCAAGACGGATGAGGAGGCCCGGGCGCGTGCCGATGGCGCCACCTTCTTCCAGTTCGCGCTGCGCTACTACGGCGCCTCGCAGAACCGCCAGCGTCCCGACCCCGGCACCGTCAACATGTGGGACGAGTACAACAAATGGAAGCGTGAAAATCCCGAGGCGCAGGAGGCGGCGCTGCGCGGCGGCCTGATCGGGTCGCCGGAAACCATTCGCAAAAAGCTAAGACGTTTCCGCACCTCGCACATCGACCAGGTGATCCTGCTCAATCAGGCGGGCAAGAATACCCATGAGCACATCTGTGAATCGCTCGAACTGTTCGCCAAAGAGGTGATGCCCGAATTCCAGAACGACCCCGAACACGACGCCTGGAAGCAGGGCGTGATGAGCGGCGCGATCCAGCTCGAGGAGATCGACACCGAGGCATTCAGGGATCGCTACGGCAAGCTGGCGATCAATGTCGCGCCGGCGGCAAAAGTCGCGGCGGGATAGCGGTTGGGCCAGCGCCCCACGGTGTGTTAACCTTGCGAAGGCTCAACGTGGTGCGGCTATCTAATGAAGCGATTGGCGACCTGGGTATTTTATGGCATCGGCGCGATCGCGATCGCCTATCTCGCGCTGTACGCCTATGCTGTCTTTACCGGGCGTGACCTGCAGCCCGGCGATCCCATTCACATTTTCCGCAAGCCGGATGCGCCGAGTTATTCCCGGCGCGATCGTGTCCCGGACGCACTGCAGCGTGCAACGCTGCAGTGCAGAGCCGGGACCCAGATTGCGTGACGGCTGTCTGGAGTGCAGTGAAGCTGGACCCCGGCTCAGCAGCGCACCGCTCGCGCGCTGCGCCGCGTCCGGGGAACGAGCAATCTACCCCGCCGTGACAAACCGCTGATTATCGCCCGCCCCCGCCGGCGTAATCGGGATGCCGCCGTCGGCATATTCGTTCAGCTTGTTGCGCAGCGTACGGATCGAGATGCCGAGGATGTTGGCGGCATGGGTGCGGTTGCCGAGGCAGTGCTTCAGCGTCTCCAGGATCAGGTCGCGCTCCACGTCCGCGACGGTGCGGCCGACGAGGGCACGGGTCACCTGTTCAGCGGCAAAGGTGGCGTGGGCCACGGCGGGCGCGGTCTTGGCGAGGTCGAGCCGGTCACCATCGGGGGTCAGGATGGCCTCAGGCCCAATCTCGTCCCCTTGCGCCATCAGCACCGAACGGTGGATGGTGTTTTCCAGCTCGCGAACGTTGCCCTGCCAGCGGTTTGATGTCAGCACCCGCCGCGCATCGACTGAGATCGGGCGCAGCGGCACGCCATTGGCCTCGGCATATTTCTTGGCGAAATGCTGCGCCAGCTCGAGGATGTCGGCCGGACGGTCGCGCAGCGGCGGGATCTTCAGGTTGACGACGTTGAGGCGGAACAGCAGATCCTCGCGGAAGGTGCCTTCGCGCACGGCGTCTGCGAGATTGCGGTTCGAGGTCGCGATAATGCGGATATCGACCGGCACCGGCTTGGTGCCGCCGACGCGGTCGATCACGCGCTCCTGGATCGCGCGCAACAGTTTGGATTGCAGCCGTACGTCCATTTCGGAAATTTCGTCGAGCAGCAGCGTGCCGCCAGTGGCTTCCTCGAACTTGCCGATGCGGCGGGCGACCGCGCCGGTGAAGGCGCCCTTCTCGTGGCCGAACAGTTCGGATTCCAAGAGGTGCTCGGGGATCGCCGCGCAATTGATCGAGATGAACGGCCGCTTGGCGCGGTTGGAGCGGGAATGGACGTAGCGCGCCAGCACTTCCTTGCCGGTTCCGGATTCACCGGTGATCATCACGGAAGCATCCGAGCCCGCGATCTGCTGCGCCAGCTTGATCACCTTGCCCATGGCTTCGTCGCGATAGACCAGATCACGTGAATCATTGGCGACGGCGGCGAGTACGGCGGCAATCAGTTCGGGATCGGGCGGCAGCGGGATGTATTCCTTGGCGCCGGCGTGGATCGCGGCGACCGCGGCGCGGGCATCGTTGGAGATGCCGCAGGCCACGATCGGCACGTGGATATGTTCGGCTTCCAGCCGCATCACCAGGTCGCGGATGTCGAGGCCGACGTCGACCAGCAGCAGGTCGGCACCCTTGCCGCCACGCAGCACGGCCATCGCCTGTTCGATCGCTTCGGCATGGGTCACGGAAGCTCCGTTCGCCATTGCGATCTTGGTGGCGGTCGTGAGCTGGCCCTTCAATGTGCCAACGATGAGAAGCCGCATGTCTGTCTCCTGTCCGTCTGTTCGCGCCTTCCGGGCGCGTATCGCCAAAATTGTTAGCTGCGTTCCGCCTTGATGATTTCAGTCATGGTCACGCCGAGCTTGTCTTCCACCAGGACGACTTCGCCACGCGCCACCAGACGGTTGTTGACATAGATGTCGATGGCTTCGCCGACGCGGCGGTCGAGTTCGAGCACGGTGCCGGGTCCGAGCTTCAACAGCTCGCCGACGTCCATCTTGGAGCGGCCGAGCACGGCCGAAACCTGCACAGGCACGTCGAATACGGCCTCAAGGTCGGCCGCGATGCGCGAGGCCTGTTCGTCCTCGTTGTAGGCGAGATCGTCAACCGGCGGCGCGTCGGCGGCGTTGAGATCGGGTAGCGGTACCTGTGCGTCGGTGTCACTCATGGTTCAGTCCTCATGGCCTTCACATTGCGGCCTGATCGCGAGACGCCAGATAGCGCCCGACGAGTTCGCTGATCTTTGCTTCGATGGCCGCGCGCTCCAGCACGACGCCGCCGTCGGCCCATTCGATCCGGCAGTCGCCGGTGGCGATGCCGGGCTCAGCCAGGATCACCAGCCGGCCCTCAAAGCCGCTTTGGGCCGCCTGGCGTTCGATCTTCTCGCGGGCGGCCTCATAGAGCTGATCATTGATGCGAACCACAAGATGCGGCGTGGCGACCAGATGCGAGAAGCAGTCGCTGACCAGCGCCATGATCTCGCCGAGCGGTTCGCGGGCGATCAGCTCGGTGCACAGCTTGCGTGCCACTGCCACCGCGACGTCGACGGCCTCGGTTTCCATTCTCGCCTCGATGCCGGAGAAACGCGTGACGATGCCGCGGATGGCGATGCCGATTTCTTCGAGCGCCAGCGCCGAGCGGCGGTCGCTCTCGACCCTGGCCTCGTGCTGGGCTGCCTCGTAGCCGGCGCGGTAGGCACGTGCTTCAGCCTCCGCGACCTTCTGCGCGATCTCGGCGGCCGTGGCGGCACGCTCGCGCGTCCTATCGGGGGCTGCGAAGTCGGTGTCGAACAGGAATTTTGCGGGCGCGGCCATCAGTACACCAATTCGTCGTCGGCGCGGTTCTTGGTCAGGGTGATTTCGCCCCTGGCGGCCATGTCCTTGGCTAGGTTGACGAGCAGCGCCTGCGCCTCGTCGACGTCGCGCAGCCGCACCGGTCCCATCGCGGCCATGTCGTCCAGCAGCATCTTGCCGGCGCGCGAGGACATGTTGCCGAGGAAGAAGGCGCGCACCTCCTCATTGGCGCTCTTCAACGCGATGCCGAGCTTGTCCTTGTCGACGTTGCGCATCAGCGTCTGCGCCGAGGCGGAATCGAGCTTGATGAGGTCGTCGAAGGTGAACATCAGCGCCTTGATGCGCTCGGCGGATTCGCGGTTTTCCTCTTCCAGCGAGGTGATGAAGCGCGTCTCGGTCTGGCGGTCGAAATTGTTGAAGATTTCGGCCATCACCTCGTGGGCGTCGCGGCGGCGGGTCTGCGACAGGTTGGACATGAATTCGGTGCGCAGCGTCTGCTCGACGCGCTCGATGACTTCTTTCTGGACGGCTTCCATCTTCAGCATGCGGCCGACCACATCGAGCGCGAGGTCCTCGGGCAGGATCGCCAGCACGCGCGCGGCGTGCTCCGGCTTCAACTTCGACAGCACCACCGCGATGGTCTGCGGGTATTCGTTCTTGAGATAGTTGGCGAGCACCTCTTCCTGCACGTTGGAGAGCTTCTCCCACATGTTGCGGCCGGCAGGGCCGCGAATTTCATCCATGATGCCGCTGACGCGTTCGGAGGGCAGATATTGCTGCAACAGCCGTTCGGTGGCGTCGAAGGTGCCCATCAGGGCGCCGGAAGCCGACATCCGCGAGACGAATTCGAGCAGCAGGTCTTCCACGACATCGGCCTCGACGGTGCCGAGCGTCGACATGTGGATCGACAGTTCGCGCACCTCGTCGTCGTCCAGCAGCGACCACACCTTGCCGCCATATTGCTCGCCCAGCGCCAGCATCAGGATGGCGGCGCGCTTCGGGCCGCTCAACGGCTTGCCCTTGGGCCGGCTGCTCTGACGGCTCGCCAGCGCCGAGATGACGGTGGTGATGTCGTTGGCGTTTGAGGTTTGCGGTACGGCGGCCATGTCAGCTCTCGGCGGGTTCGCTCAGCCATTGGCGAACAATGGAGGCGGTCTCGTTCGGATTACGTTCGGCCAGCTCGCCGACCCTGTGCACGGCCTGGGCGTGGACCTGGCCTTGGACCTGCGCGACATCGATCAACTGGGCGGTGCCGCTGGTGCCGGCGATCAGGGCCTGGCCGGGGCCGAGTTCGGGGTGTGTGCTGCCGTCAGTCAAGGCGGGTACGGTCTCGGCCGGAGCGGGAATGACTTCGGCAGCCAGGATGCGCTTGACCAGCGGACGGATCACCAGGAACAGCACCACGAGGCCGAGCAGCATCATGACACCGAGCTCGATGACATACATGACGTCGTCTTTGGTGAACTGCAGCATGCCGAGAAGCCCGCCCGGTTCGACGACCGGGGGCACGGAGGGCGCTTCGGCAAAGCGGAGATTGACGACCTCGACCTGGTCGCCCCGCTTCTGGTCGAAGCCGATCGCCGAGCGCACCAGCGTGGCGATGCGGTCGAGCTGCTCCTTGCTGCGGTCCTGATAGACCATCTCGCCTTTTTCGTTCTTGGTATAGGCGCCGTCGACCAGCACCGCGACCGAGATCCGGTTGACCCGTCCGGCCTCGGTGACCTCGGTCTTGGTGGTGCGGGAAATCTCGTAGTTGTTGGTCTCCTCGCTCTTCTTGCTCTGGTCGCGGGCCGCCGGCGTGGTGGTGTTGGTCTGGTTGCCGGGCAGCTCGTTGTTGACCGTCACCTGGCCGCTGTTCTCGGCAGTCAGGGAAGATTCCTCGCGGGTCTGGGTGGAGCGCAGTACGCGGCCCTCAGGATCGAATTTGTCGGAAGTCTGGGTGACCTTGTTGTAGTCGAAGTCGGCGGTGAGCTGGACGCGGGCGCGGCCCTGGCCGACCACCGAGGAGACGATCGCCTCGACTTCGTTGCGCATGCGCTTCTCGAAGGCGGTGCGGCGCTCGTCGCCGACGGCGATCTCGGGATCCTTGCTGGCGCCATCGGCCAGCAACCGGCCGGCTTCGTCGACAATCGATACCCGCTGCGGCTTCAGTCCGTTGACGGCGGAGGCGACGACGTGGCGGATGGCGCGGATCTGCTGGGGTTCGAGGCTGCCGCGCACCCGCACCACGATCGAGGCTGACGGCTCCGGCGCCTCGCGGGCGAACAAAGGCCGCTCCGGCAGCACCAGATGGACGCGCGCGGCCTGGATGCGGTCGATGGCGCGGATGGTGCGGGCAAGTTCGCCCTCCAGCGCGCGCAGATGATTGATGTTCTGGACGAAGCTCGTGGTGCCGAGGGCGTCGGACTTGTCGAAGATCTCGTAGCCGACGCCACCGCCCTTGGGCAGGTTGCTTTCGGCCAGCTTCATCCGCAGCCGCGTAACCTTGTCCTTCGGGACCATGATGACCGCGCCTTCGTTGCGCAGCTCGAAGGGAATCGCCTGGCGTTCCAGATCCTTGATGATGCTGGAGGAATCTTCAAACGAGAGGTCGGTGAACAGGGTGGTCATCTGCGGCGTGGTGACGCGCATGATGACGAAGGCGAAGAAGCCGATCAGCGCGGTCGTCACCGCAACCATGGCCATCAGCCGCGCTGCGCCCAGGCCTTTCAGGAAAGCAACGAGACTTTGCACCAACCGCCCCCAGGGATTCGGCCCGAGGGACCGACTGGGCAATTATTGCCTAGGGGATGGTTTCCATATGGTTAACAACCCTTAAGGCCGCCGCGAATAGTTCCGGCATGAAAAAAACCGGCTTCGTAAAACGAAGCCGGTTTTCATCAAATCTTTCGGTTCGGGAGAGTTACTGGCGATATTGCTGGATCCGGGTGGTCCGGAGGCCTGCCAGGCCATGCTGGTCGATGGAAAACTGCCAGGACAGGAATTCGTCGACGGTCAGCGTGTAACGGCTGCAGGCTTCCTCGAGGGAGAGCAGGCCGCCACGGACCGCGGCAACGACTTCGGCCTTGCGGCGGATCACCCACCGTTTGGTGCCGGGCGCGGGCAGGTCGGCAATTGTTAACGGACTGCCGTCAGGCCCGATGACGTATTTTACCCTCGGGCGATGGGGTTCTGTCATGGCGTACTCACAAACTCTCAACCACTGAACTCACCATGGTAACCTACGCCCGTCGGCTTAAAATTTGCCTAAGCCTACGGCTTCAATACGAATCTCCTTGAAAATGATGGAAAATACGCCCGCCCGGTTCCCGGAACGCGTTCGTTCGATCTGGGATTGCCGGGGTAAAACAGCGGAGCTAGGAGCTAGGCCCCGCGAGCGGGTCCGTTGGGCTAGCTTGAGGTGCTCGGACGGACCACGCGCTTGATTTTATCGGTGGTGTAGCTCTGGCCGCCGATCGACAGCAGCGGCGGAGAGGCGCTGAGATCGACCGAGTCGACCACGCCCTGGACTTCGGTGGAAATCGCGACGTTGTTGCCCGAACTGTCCTTGCCCGTGGCGGTCAAGGTGTAAGTGCCGGCCGGCCACTGCACGCCGTCATTGCCCTTGCCGTCCCAGACGAAACTGGAGCCGCCCTTCTTCAGCGTGTAGTTGCCGGTATACGCCGTCTGTCCCGTCGAATTGGTGATCGTGATCGTCGCGCTGGTGTCTTTCTCGGAATTGAAATTCCAGGTCGCCGATTTGTTGAACTGCGCCTTGCTGCCGTCGACGGCGACAGTGTTGCCAACATAGACCAGCGCCTGCGTCGCCTGGGCGCTCTTCTCGATTTCCACCAGCGCCTTCAACTGCTCGTTCGATTTGAGCTGTTGCTCGATGCCGGCAAACTGCACGAGCTGCTGGGTGAACTGGTTGGTGTCGAGGGGATCCATCGGATTCTGGTGCTGAAGCTGCGTGGTCAGCAGCGTCAGGAACGTCTGGAAGTTGTCGGCGATCCCTGCCGTTTTAGTCGAAGACGTGTTGTTGCTCGTGGCGCTGCCGGTCCCCGGCGCCGAGACGACCGTTGTCGGCATGGTTACATCGACTGCCATGGCGATCTCCCTTTAAACCCTGATATCGACGCCGCCGCTCGAACCGAGCATGCGACCATAGCTGCGGCCGGCGACCACGGCCGGAACGTTGTCTTCTTCGCTCACCACCAGGCGATGGGCGTTGGGATTGGACTGGTTGCCGTCGTTCTGGCCCTGCGAAGACTGGTCGCGCAGGCTGAACTGCAGGCCGCCGTTGCCGGTCGAGAGGCCGGCGTTGTCGAGTGCGCGCTGCAACTGGTTGGCGTCCTGACGCAGCATAGATAGCGTTTCCGGCCGTTCGACGGTCAGATGCGACGTCACCTGGCCGTGGCGATCGACATCGATGCGGACGTCGATGCGGCCAAGTTCAGCGGGATCGAGCCGGATCTCGAAGCGGGTCTTGCCGCTTTTGGCGGAAGCCGCGATTTCCATCGCAAGCCCGCTCACCGGCACCGCCGCGCTTGTGGCTGCCGTGGCGGTGAGTTGGGTAGCGGCAGCCGCCATCGTGGTGGAAGTGGCCGGTTGCTGCGTCTGAATCGTGCCGGCGGCCTGCAGGCCGTTGCCGGACGTGTTGACCGGCGTCTGGCCGACGAGATCTGGGGCGGCAAAATGCGTGTTGGCGTTGGCGGCCGACGGCACGATGGAATTACCCGAGGCGTCGGCCTTCACGGTCTCAGCGATGCCATTCTCGGACTTAAGCTTGCCTGCGGCTTCGGTCGGCTGCGTGACGGCAGGCACGATAGTATCAGCGGCAGTCGCTGCGGGTGCGATGGCGTCGGAGGTTTCGACCTGCTCGATGACCGTCGTGGCGCCTTTTCGGGCGAGATCCGGGCTTTTGAGCGGCACGGCCGATTTGGTGGCGGCGGGTGTCGCTGCAACTACGGAAGCGGCCTGAGCGATGCCGGTTGTGACCGACGGGTCGGCGGATGTGGCCTGGGCGCTGACGGTCTGGCCGATGCCTTGCGCGTTGGTTTTCGTGCCGTCCCCTTGCGCAGCGTTCGCGGTCGTGGTGGCGGTCGCTTCGGCGCTTTCACCGGCGGGACTGGTTGGCGCGGTCTCGGCGGCGAGCGAAGCGGAGGCCGCGATCGCAGCCGCCGCTATGGCAAGCGGCGCGGTCGCCTTATCGGTTGCGGGCGCGGCGGGGGCCGTTGTCGCCGGCGCTGCGGCAGCAGGGATGGCGACGGCAATCGCGTCGGCCGTCACCACGGCCGTTCCGTCCTGCGCCAGTTCGGTCTGATCGGTCGCTGGTGAGGCGTCTCTGGGAGAAGCCTGCGTCGCCTCGTCGGACGTCGCCTTCTCGGACTTCGGTGCGTCCGACTTCGATTTGGCGCGACCGGTCTTTGCGGACCTAGTCTCGGCATCGGCGTTGGTGTCGACCTTGCCGTTGTCGCGTGTCTTGTCGTCCCGTGTCGTGTCGTCGCGCACCTTGGCCGCGGCGTCGCGATTATTCGAGTCGTTGCGCGCGGTCTTGTCGGCTTTGTCGGATGCGGCGGCGCTGTCGCGCGAACGGTTGTCGGAAGCTGGTTGCGCGTCGTCGGAGCGGCGCGGGGAGGGCGCTGCGTCCTGCGCGCGGTCGTTGTGGCTCGCGGCCGTGTTGCTGTCGACCAGCGCCGCGAAGCTGTCGTTTCCGGCGGGCGGATCGGAATCCGCCCGGGCGGACCTCGCCGCCGCGCTCTGGAAAGATGCATTTGCCGATACTTCTGACGTGACACTAACCACGGGTAACCCTCGCGCTGAGCTCTCGGCTACCATTCAGCAAGGACCGGGCCAGCCGCTGCGGTAAAAAATATCACGTTATTTCAAGTACTTAGAAAGATAGTGCCCGGATTGCGGAGCGTGACCACGGCCGCCTTTTCTGCCCGGCGGCAAGATTTGCCGTCCTGGACAAGCTCCAAAATGGGGATCGGCTGATTGCTTCACGAGAATACGGCCTATATTAAAGAGCGGCGTCCGATCCGGCCCGGTATGGCCGAATGACGCCGTAAGGCCTTATACATAAAGGCTTTTTAAGAAGGCTTTTTAAACCCTGGCCGCGAACCGCCATGGCGTGTTCGCGATGGAAGTCGATGACCCCTGGCATGCGAAACAGTTTGGATCTCGAAGGCCGTCCGCAGGACACACGGATCGTGGTCGCCATGTCCGGCGGCGTCGATTCCTCGGTGACGGCCGCCTTGCTGAAGTCCGAGGGCTATGACGTGGTCGGGATCACGCTGCAGCTTTACGATCATGGCGCGGCCACCCATCGCAAGGGCGCCTGCTGCGCGGGTCGGGACATCCACGACGCCCGCAACGTGGCGGAGCGGATCGGCATCCCGCATTACGTGCTCGACTATGAAAGCCGCTTCCGCGAATCCGTGATCGACAATTTCGCCGACAGCTACGCGCTCGGCGAAACGCCGGTGCCCTGCATCGAGTGCAACCGCTCGATCAAGTTTCGCGATCTCTTGGCGACCGCGCGTGAACTCGGCGCGCAGGCGCTCGCGACCGGACACTATGTCGCCTCGCGCCGCCTTGCCGACGGATCGCGCGCGCTGGTCTGCGCCGCGGATGCCGATCGCGACCAGAGCTATTTCCTGTTCGCGACCACGCGCGAGCAGCTCGACTATTTGCGCTTTCCGCTTGGCGACATGACCAAGCCGCAGACGCGCGACCTGGCGCGGCGGTTCGGCCTCGAAGTCGCCGAAAAGCAGGACAGCCAGGACATCTGCTTCGTGCCGACCGGGCGCTACACCGACATCATCGGCCGCCTCAAGCCCGGCGCGATCGAGCCCGGCGACATCGTCGATCTCGAGGGCCGTACAATCGGCCGCCATCAAGGGATCGTTCATTTCACCGTCGGCCAGCGCAAGGGACTGGGCATTGCAGCCGGCGCGCCGCTCTATGTCGTCAAGCTCGATGCTACCACCCGCCGGGTCGTGGTGGGGCCGCGCGAGGCGTTGCGGATGGATCGCATCCGCCTGCGCGACGTCAACTGGATCGGCGACGGCGCACTCGACCGCGTCATCGGTGACGGCATCGAGATGTTCGTGCGCGTGCGTTCGACGCGCGCGCCGCAGCCGGCTTGGCTGCGTGTGGTCGACGGCGGTTATGAAGTCGAACTCGTTGCCGGCGAAGAGGGCGTCTCGCCCGGCCAGGCCTGTGTGTTCTACGATGCGCCTGCGGGACAGGCGCGCGTGCTCGGCGGCGGATTCATCAAGAACGCGACCGCACGCCATCCGGTGGCGAGGGCAGGGGCGCAGGAAAAGGCCGCGCCGCTCGCCGAGGTGATGCGCACTTAAGAGACAAAAATCGGGGCAGAGGGAATGGCTGGGGATATCGACCGCGAGAGGGTCGAAAAGGCTTATGGGCGCTGGGCGCCGGTCTACGATCTGGTTTTCGGCAAGGTGTTCGACGAAGGTCGTCGATCGACCATCGCGGAAGCCGACAAGATAGGCGGACGCGTTCTCGACGTCGGCGTCGGCACCGGACTGTCGCTGTCTGAATATTCGCGCGACACGAAATTGTGCGGCGTCGACATTTCCGAGCCGATGCTGCGGCGGGCGCTCAAGCGAGTGCGCGAGTTCGGCCTGATCAATGTCGAAGCGCTTGCGGTGATGGACGCCAAGAACCTGGCGTTTCCGGATTCGTTTTTCGATGCGGTGGTGGCGCAATATGTCATCACGGCGGTGCCGGATCCGGAACGCACGCTGGATGATTTCATCCGCGTGCTGAAACCCGGCGGCGAACTCATTCTGGTCAATCACATCGGTGCCGAAACCGGGCCGCGCCGCGCGTTCGAACTGGCGTTCGCGCCACTGGCGCGGCGACTAGGCTGGCGGCCGGAATTTCCGTGGGAACGCCTGACCAACTGGGCCGCCAAACATGGCGGCGTCACCCTGACCGAGCGGCGGCCGATGCCGCCGATGGGACATTTTTCGCTGATCCGTTTTCGGAAATCGTGAAGTGCAGGCGGCGCCTTATTGGGGAACCTCCGCGCGCGCGGACCGTTTTCCCGGCATGGCAATGCACCGGGCACTTCTTCTTTCATGCGTGTTGATGACAGCTACGAGTATGGCGGGCGCTCAAGCCCCGCCCAGCCCGGCGACGCCGCCTGCCCAGACCGCACCGCCATCGCCCGACCGCGCCGCCAATTGTGCCCCGATGCAGCCGACGCCGCATTCGAGCCCGACGGTTCCGGGGGGAAAGACCCCGGAAGGAACGACCACCGGCCAACGGACCGAGCCGCTCGGCGACAAACTGGCCCGTTCGGAGGGCGTATTGTGTCCGCCTCCGGGGATAGATCCCGAAATGCATGCGCCTGCGCCGAACGGCAGCAGGACGCCGGTGATTCCGCCGCCCGGCAGTCCCGGCGGCGACCCGTCAATCCGGCCGAAATAGCACAATTTTGCAGATGCTTGGCCGGACGGCTCGCTTTGCTTGACAGGTCGTCGACCCGCTCCTTATATGCCGCGCGTTCGCGACCGCGGCATTGCCTGCCGCCACCGCGATGCCGTGGCGGGGTAGCTCAGCTGGTTAGAGCACGGGAATCATAATCCTGGGGTCGGGGGTTCGAGTCCCTCCCCCGCTACCAATCGTACGATTTTGCACGCCAGCCCGCGACTTGTTGCAATCCAGTCCGGCAGGTTGATGGTCTGGACATCGCAACTCTCGTCTCGCCGCCGCGCGCCCGATTAGCCCTTCACCAAATCCCCCAGCAGGTTCGCCGTCACGGTCAGCTTGGCGAGCGTCAGTCCGCTGCCAGCGATCTCCTCGACGGAGCGGCGGATGCGCGTCGCCTCAGGATGAGCCGCGAGCCAGGTCTCGGTAGCCTGCTGGCCGCATTGGCCGGTTGTCAGCATATCCGCGGCCAATCTTCTTTCGGCTGCTGCGATCTGGTCAACCGCGCGGTCGATGGCGAGACGTTCGAAATGATCGTTTGCCGGAACGCTGCGCGCGGCGACGATGATGGGATGAAGGTGGAAATTGGCCTCGGCAGCGAAGAAGGTCGTGGCGGCGTCGCCGATGGCGCGGGTGGTGCGCTCGGCGACAGTCACGATATCCGGTGCGGAGACCAAGGCGTCGAGATCGGCGAGTTCGTTTGCGAGGTCGGTGGGGACGCCGGCATCGACCAGATCCCGTCGCCGCTTGCTGCGGCCAGCCTGCAAGTCCTGCGGCAGGGCGTTGTCGAGCCCGGCGGCGATCTCGCGGATCCTCGGGCCGAAGCGCGAGATCACCGCGTGCAGACCGGTTTTGAAATCAACGTTACGCACGTACCAGACCATGCGGGAGAGCAGGAGATCCTGAATCGCCGCGTAGAGGCCGAGTTGCACTTGACCGTTGATCTTGGTGTCGAGCGCATCAATCGCGTTATTCAGCCGCTCGAGACCGTAAGATTCTTCCACCGCCACGAAAGCCATAGCGATGGTGGATACGTCGGCATCCGTCTCATCGATTAGGCGCCCGATGCAGGTCGGGCCGCCGCGATTGATCACGGCATTGGCAATATTGGTGGAGATGATCTCCCGCCGCAGACGATGGTGTTTCATGGAATCGGGGAATTTGTCTCGAATCTCGTACGGGAAATATTTTGACAATTCGCCGGTGAGATAAGGGTCGTCCGGCACGCTCGTGACGAGCAGATCATCGTAAAGGGTGAGCTTGGCGTAGGCGACCAGCACGGCGAGTTCCGGCCGCGTGAAGGGCTGGCCGCGCTGCGTGCGCGCGGCGATTGCGACGTCGTCCGGCAGGAACTCAACGGCGCGGTCGAGCAGACCCCGCCGCTCGAGCGATTGCATCAGGCGGGCAAGGAAGCCATTGTCGGCCACGCCCTTGCGTTCGGCCAACGACAACGTGAGCGATTGAAGATAGTTATTGCGAAGCACGAGCGTGCCGACCTCGTCGGTCATCGCGGCAAGCAGGCTGTTGCGGTCACTCGGACTGAGATGCCCGTCGCGTTCAGGGCGTGCCAGCGCAATCTTGATATTGACCTCGACGTCAGAAGTGTTCACTCCGGCCGAATTGTCGATGGCGTCGGTGTTGAGCTTGACGCCTCTCTGCGCCGCTTCGATGCGGCCGCGCTGGGTCAAGCCAAGATTGGCACCTTCGCCGATCACTCGGGCGCGGACATCAGAACCGGTAACACGGATCGGATCATTGGCCCGATCGCCCGCCTGATCGTCGCTTTCCGTAGAGGCGCGGACATAGGTGCCGATGCCGCCAAACCAGAGCAGGTCAACGCGTGCCTTCAGAATCGCCGTCATCACCTCGAAAGGCGTGGCCTCTGGCTTGTCGAGATCCAGCAGGGCGCGCACTTCCGGCGCGAGCGGAATTGCCTTGAGCGAACGCGAGAACACGCCGCCGCCCTGCGAGATCAGCGATTTGTTGTAGTCCTGCCAGCTCGACCGCGGCATGTTGAACAAGCGCAGGCGCTCGGCGTGGCTGATGGCAGGGTCGGGCGAGGGATCGATGAAGATGTCCCGGTGGTCGAAGGCCGCCACCAGCCTTGTCGCCGGCGAAAGCAGCATGCCATTTCCGAAGACGTCTCCGGACATGTCGCCCACACCGGCAACCGTGAAGGGCACGGTTTGGATATCGGTGTCGAGTTCGCGGAAATGGCGCTTGACGGCTTCCCACGCACCGCGCGCGGTGATGCCCATTTTCTTATGGTCATAACCCTGGCTGCCGCCGGAGGCGAAAGCGTCGCCGAGCCAATGGCCTTTCTCGACTGAGATCGCGTTGGCGGTGTCGGAGAAAGTCGCCGTGCCCTTGTCGGCCGCGACGACGAGATACGGATCATCCTCGTCGTGCCGCACGGTGTCGTCGGGCGGCACGATCGCATCCCCATCGAGATTGTCGGTAAGTTCGAGCAGCGAGCGAACGAAGATGCGATAGGCTTCGGTGCCTTCCGCCATCCAGGCCTCACGATTGGAGGGCGGCGGCAGGCGCTTGGGCACGAAGCCGCCCTTAGCGCCGACCGGCACGATGACGGCGTTCTTGACCTGCTGTGCCTTGACAAGGCCGAGGATCTCGGTGCGGAAATCCTGCGGCCGGTCGGACCAGCGCAGGCCGCCGCGCGCGACCTTGCCGAAACGTAGATGGATACCTTCGACACGCGGCGAATAGACAAAGATCTCGTAGAGCGGTCGCGGAGCCGGCAGGTCATCGATTTTGCGGGCGTCGAACTTGAAGGAAATCACTGGACGCGGATGTCCGTCCTGGCCAATTTGCCACAGGTTGGTGCGCACGGTCGCCTGCACCAGATTGGTGAAGCGGCGCAGTATGCGGTCTTCGTCTAACAAGGCGACGGATTTGAGCTGCTCCTCAATCTCGGCGAGGAGAGCCGTCTCGCGCGCCGAGCGCTCGGCCTTGGTGGCGGCGAGGCGCGGGTCGAAGCGAGCCTGGAACAGCGCGACGATGCTGGCGGTGATTGCGGTGTTCTTGAGCAATGTCCCCCACATATAGTCCTGGCTGAACGGAGCGCGGATCTGGTGCAGATAGCGGGAGAGGGCGCGGATGGCCGAAATTTCGCGCCAGCTCAAGCTCGTGCGCAGGATGAGGGCGTTGTATCCGTCGGATTCGGCGCGATCGCCCACCACCGCCATGATCGAGGCTTCCAGGCGACGGGCGAATTCCTCGGTAACAACGAGCGGCTTGCCGTCATTGGCCTCGATCGTCATGTCGTGTAGCCAAACCGGTGCGGGTGCAGGCGTGGCGCTGGGCGTAATCTGGTAGGTGCGCTCGTTGACGACGCGCAGGCCGTGATTTTCGATTACCGGGACGCGATAGGATAGTGATAGCGGCGTGCCGCGCGAAAAGACCTTAAGGCCGAAACGCGTCGGATCATCGCCGTCGATGCGGTAGACCGAAAGCGCCACGGGACGAGCGGCGCTGAGCTTTTCGATGGTGGCGATATCAGTGATGGCTTGTGAGGCGTCGAAGATCTCCGTATAGCCGCCGGTAAAGGCCCGGGCATAACGGTTGGCGAGCAGGCGAGCCCGCATGCCGTCAGTGGTGGTCGCAAGCGCGGCTTTCAGCTTGTCGCCCCATGTTGCGATGATTGCGCTGATCCCGCCTTCAAGCGTTGCGCGCTCGACGACGGGCGTTTTGCCTTCATAGCGCCCGATGATGTAGTGGACGCGCGCAAGCGGACCTTCGGGGAAGGACACGTAGGAGGCTGCCAAGGTCCCCTTATATATCTGGGCCAGGAAGGCGGCGACACGCGTCCGTACGTCGGTGTCATACTTCTCGCGCGGAATGAACACGAGGATGGAGACGAAGCGGTCAAACTTGTCAGCTCGTGCCAACGCCCGCAAGCGAGGGCGCTCATAAAGCATCAGGACTTCCATGACGAAATTATAGAGCGTCTCGACATCGACCTGGACGATCTCGTCGCGCGGATATTCTTCGAGGATATGCAGCAGAGCCTTGCCGGAATGGCTGTTGGGGTCGAAGCCGGCGCGCTGGAGCACCTGCGCCACCTTGTGGCGGACGTAGGGGATTTGTCGCACCGAACGAGTATAGGCGCCCGAGGTGAACAGACCGACGAGGCGCAGTTCGCCGTCGAGCCGGCCGTCTGGCGTGTACAGTTTGATGCCTATGTAGTCCATCCGGACGCGGCGATGGACGCGGCTGCTGACATTGGCCTTGACAACGATGAGGAGGGTCGGCTCGCGCATAAACTCGCGGATTTCCTGTGTCATCACCACCATTTCGGTCCCGCGGCGCAGCACCCTCACATCAGGATCGCGCAGGATGCCGAGACCTTCGCCGCTGCTGATCTCGTCCGACGCAGCGCTGTCGGGCGAGAAGCGATATTCGCGCAGGCCCAGGAAGGTGAAATTGTCGGCGCACAGCCATTGCAGGAACTGGTTGGCTTCGGCGACCTCGTCGATCGGCAGCGGCGGCGGATTGGAGCTCAAGGTCTTGATCGCCCCTTCGACGCGGGCGCGCATGGCTCGCCAGTCGGTCACGCAAGCGCGCACGTCGTTCAGCGTCTTGGTGAGGCCGTCGATCAATTTCTGCCGGTCGTCAGCGGCGTCGAGACGGGCGATATGCAGATGGATTAGGCTTTCGCGCTCGCCCTTTGACCCTTCGGGCAGTGTTTCGCCATAGAAACGCAGCAGCTTGCCGTACGCGTCGCGCTCGACGGCTATGATCGGATGGGCGACCAGCGTGACTTCGATGCCCTGCTCGGCGAGTTCCGCCATGGTCGAATCGAAGAGGAAGGGCATGTTGTCGTTAAGAACTTCGAGCACGGAAATCTCGCGCCCGTCCGGGATCATTGGATTGATGACGCGGATATCGGCACGGCCTGCCGCGCGTTGCTGCACATGCTCCCAAGCCTGTTCCGCCAGGAAGGCGAGGGACGCGGCATCGTAGCTGGTGAGATCCTCGCTATTGGTGTGGCCGAATAGAAGCTCGGCAAAAGTCCGGGGGGTCTTGCCCGGCTGGACGCTTCCCGCTGCATCGCGGATCAGGGTTGCCCTGACCCTGTCGTCACGCCAGGACGCCATAACGTCCTCCATTTTCCGCGCCATCCGACCGCAGGCGCGATCGTCCGCTTGACTTTGGAGTGCATCTCTTCGAGGGCCATTGTCTCGACCGCGATTGATCGCGTAAGCGAGATCCGCAGTCTCGGAGCTACAATAGCTCCTGAAGACATTACCATCCTAGAGCGGCCTCCGCCAGCTATTGCGCTGCCATCCCAGTTCTACAATGCTGGTGGAGAAGCTCGCCGTGTGCGGTGCGTTCCACATCCCGATCTGCTCGGTCGCTTCCATGAGTCGGAAGATTGAAGAAGATATCGGAGGCCCGGCGAGTGTGGGGAAAGGCGGTAGCGCTCCCCCGCTACCAATCCTGCGATTTCCTACGCCAAACTGCGATTTTTCTCGATGCTGTACTCCGGCAGGAGCTTAGCCAGTTTCGGCAGCAGGATCGCGTCCGCGGCATATTCTGTCGCGGTGATCCGGATCGTGCCTGTCGGCTTCTCCCGAAGTTCTCTGATCGCCGCAAGCTCGGCCTCGATCTCCTCGAGCCGGGGAATTGCGGTCCGAAGCAGGCCCTCGCCGGCCTCCGTTGGCGCGACGCTTCGCGTGGTGCGGGTCAGCAGCCGCACGCCCAGACGCGCCTCGGGTTTGCCGATGGTATAGCTCAGGGCCGACTGCGAACGTCGAGCTTGGCCGCCGCGCCTGTGAAACTGCGCTCCCGCGCAACCGCCACAAAGGCCAAAAGGTCATCCAGTTTGCTGTTCGGCATTTATCGATCTCGTTTATAAGTTCATGCCGATTATAGCGGCCAGTCGCTCTTGATGCGCGCGCTAAATCCGCGGTGACGGCGACTATCCGGAAAATCGGCGACTGCCAAAGACAATCACGTCCTGAGATCGCGCCCGGGGAAATTGATTCCGCCTTCCGGCTAGTTCTCGATCGGACTGCGGTGCGACAGCGGCGCTTGCCGAGTGAATCAAGGAAACTAGGCCCGAAAAGCAGGGAGGCTGCCGAATGCCGAATCGATTCTCGATCGCTTTCGTTATCACAATCGGATTCATCGGAGCTGCAATGGCACAAGAGCGCATTCTGATTTCCTCCGACTGGGGCAAGGTCAGTGCTGAGTTGGTCGACAACGACGCGACCCGATCGCTGATCCGTATGTTGCCGCTCATCATCGAAATGCGCGATCACCTGCGCCAGGAAAAGACCGGAAATCTGCCGTCGCCCTTGCCGGCGGTCGAGCGGCAACTTGATTTCTCGACCGGTACACTGGGCCTCTGGAGCTCCAATCAGTTTGTGATCTACTACCGCAACGGCCGTGTCCCTCAGCCCGGGATCATCATGCTTGGCCAAGTGACCGGTGACGTTTCGATTTTTGATCGGCCGGGACCGGTCACCGTCCGAGTTGAACGCATCAAATGAAGCGTGGCACGCTAGGAGCGGGTGGTGGTCCGATCAAGCTCCGACATGATCCAATCAGCGAATGCCCGAACCGCGCGGCGCTGCCGGTTGGCGCGGGGGAACACGAGATGGTGGCCGACATAGCGGACATCGATGGCCCTGCCGGCGAGCGGAGCGACCAATCTGCCCGTCTCGATTTCGCGCTCGGCAAGTCGCGTCGATTCCAGCGTAACGCCAAGACCGCTCGAGGCCATGGCAATTGCCAGGAAGCTACGATCGAAACGCATGCCGTGAATCGCAGGTGACTCGAGCCCGTTCGCGGCGAACCATTGATGCCACTGGACCTGCTTGACTTCCGAGCGAATGAGCACCTGGCCGAACAAATCCTTCGGCTTGCGGATTCGCTTGGCAAGCGCCGGCGTACAAAGCGGCGTCACGGTTTCCTCGCCTAGCGGGATGATTTCCAGCGCATCGCTCCTGGGCTGCCCATAGACGATGTCGAGATCGAAATCGTCATTGCCAAAGCGGGCATATTCGGTGCTGGCGGCGAGCCGCACTTCCAGCCGGGGCTCGGCAGCGAGGAATTGGGCGAGACGCGGCGCCAGCCACTGCGCGGCGAAACTCGGCGCGCAGTGGACCCGAAGCAGTTGCGGCCCGCGGCCGGCCACCTCCTCGATGCCGCGTCGCAGATTGTCGAATGCGGCGCCGGCATGACGCATCAGGTTCTGTCCGGCCGGCGTCAATCGGATCGATCGGGCGCTGCGCTCGAACAGCGTGGTGCTCATCGCGCTTTCCAGCTTGCGGATCGCGTGACTGACGGCGCTCGGCGTCAAATGAAGTTCGCTCGCAGCGTCGCGAAAGGAGCCGGTGCGCGCGGCCGCCTCGAAGGCGCGGATCGCCGAAATCGGGATACTGGACAGCAACATGCCATAAGTGAACCAGATTCATCTATGGACGACAACTGCGCGTTTGTCCGAATTGCGCGCCGGGCGTAGTCGATTTCGTCAAGAAAACGGGGCCCCGATAGCAGATGCGTTGCGGGGGTCGATGTCAGGGAGGAATGCATGCTGCTACGCGGCAAGACGGCAATTATTTCGGGCGCGGCCTCGCCGCGCGGAATAGGCCTGGCAACCGCCCGGCGGTTTGCCGCGGAAGGCGCCCGCGTCGCGATACTCGACATCGACGGCGCCTCGGCGGAAGCCGCAGCGAAAGGCCTGGACGCCGTTTCCGGCGGACCTCATCTCGGCCTCGCCTGCGACGTCGCCGACCAGAAATCCTGCATGGATGCGACCGATGTCGTGATCGGCGCCTTCGGCCAGATCGACATCCTCATCAACAATGCCGGCATCACCCAGCCGGTGAAGCTGCTCGAGATCACGCCGGCGGACTGGGAACGCATTCAGGACGTCAATCTCAAGGGCGTGCTCTTTCTCTCCCAGGCCGTGATCCCGCACATGCGCCGGCGCAAGTCCGGCTCGATTGCCTGCATGTCGTCGGTTTCGGCGCAGCGCGGCGGCGGCATTTTCGGCGGGCCGCATTATTCCGCGGCGAAGGCCGGCGTGCTCGGCCTCGCCAAGGCGATGGCCCGCGAGTTCGGGCCCGACCGCATTCGCGTCAATTGCGTGACACCCGGCCTGATCGGAACCGACATCACCGCCGGCAAGCTCACCGACGAGATGAAGGCAAAGATACTCGAAGGCATTCCGCTCGGCCGCCTCGGCGAAGCCAGCGATGTCGCAGGAATCTACACCTTCCTAGCGTCCGACCTGTCCGCCTATGTCACCGGGGCGGTGATCGACGTCAACGGTGGCATGCTCATCCACTGAGCGCGAGAGGAGGAGTTCGCCATGGAACCGGTTGGGACGATTGCCAACGCGCCGACACTGGCGCAACGCGCCCACAACATCCGCCGTAACGCGCTGCGGATGGGCGAAGTCCAGGGGCAAGGCTATATCGCGCAGGCGCTTGACATCGCCGACGTGCTTGCCGTCGCCTACTTCCACGCCATGCATTACCGGCCTGAGCAGCCGTCCTGGGAGGGACGCGACCGCTTCCTGCTCTCGAACGGCCACTATGCCATAGCGCTTTATGCGGCGTTGATCGAGGCCGGGGTCATTCCCGAAGGGGAGCTCGAGACCTATGGCAGCGACGAAAGCCGTCTGCCGATGTCCGGCATGGCCTCCCACACGCCCGGCATGGAGATGTCGGGCGGATCGCTCGGGCTGGGTCTGAGCATCGCCGTCGGGATGGCGCTCGGGCTGAAGCGCAAGAATTCCAGCGCGCGGGTCTACACGCTGTTCTCGGACGGCGAGCTCGACGAAGGCTCCGTCTGGGAAGCGATCATGTCGGCAGCTCACCACAAGCTCGACAACCTGATCGCCATCATCGATGTCAACAACCAGCAGGCCGATGGTCCTTCGACGGAAATGATGGCGTTCGAGCCGCTCGTGGAGAAGCTCAACGCATTCGGCTGGTTCGTGCAGCGCGTGGACGGCAACGATCTCGATGCAGTGGTGGCCGCATTTGATGCCGCCAAATCCCACGCCGAGGACAGGCCACGCATCATCGTTGCCGACACGCTCATGGGCAAAGGCGTTCCGTTCCTGGAGCAGCGGGAGAAGAACCACTTCATCCGTGTCGAGCCACACGAATGGCAGCTCGCGCTTGGCGCGCTCGAAGCAGGGAAACAGTCATGAAGCCCACCATGTCAGCTACACTGTCGGGCAAGCCGCGCCTGACCACCTCGGCCATGATCGCCTCGATCGCGGCCGAAGGGCAAAGGACGAAGTCCGCGCCTTTCGGGTACGCGCTGGTCGAACTCGCTCGCACCCGCACTGAGGTGATCGGCATGACCGCCGATCTCGGCAAGTACACCGACCTGCACATCTTCGCCAAGGCATTTCCCGACCGATACTACCAGATGGGCATGGCCGAGCAGCTCCTGTTCGGCGCTGCCTCGGGATTCGCCGCCGAAGGCTTCACGCCCTTCGCCACGACCTATGCGGTGTTTGCTTCCCGCCGCGCCTACGATTTCATCCATCAAACGATTGCGGAGGAAGACCGCAACGTGAAGATCGTTTGCGCGCTGCCGGGCCTGACCTCCGGCTATGGTCCAAGCCACCAGGCGACCGAGGATCTTGCGCTGTTCCGCGCCATGCCGAACATGACCGTGATCGATCCCTGCGACGCGCACGAGATCGAGCAGGTCGTGCCTGCCATCGCCGCTCATCAAGGCCCGGTCTATGTGCGGCTGCTGCGCGGCCAGGTGCCGGTGGTGCTTGACGAGTACGGCTACAAGTTCGAGCTCGGCAAGGCGGCCCTGATCCGCGATGGCAACGATGTCCTGATCATCTCCACCGGCATCATGACTATGCGCGCGCTCGAGGCCGCGAAGGAGCTTGTCACTGACCGCGTGGACGCCGCCGTGCTGCACGTTCCCACCATCAAGCCGCTCGATGCCGAGGCGATCCTGCGCGAAGCCGGCAAGCCGGGCCGCCTGGTCGTCGTTGCCGAGAACCACACGGTGATCGGCGGCCTTGGTGAGGCAATCGCCGGTTTGTTGATGCGATCCGGCGTTCATCCGGTCTTCCGCCAGATTGCACTGCCCGACGAGTTTCTCGCCGCCGGCGCGTTGCCGACCCTGCATGACAGATATGGAATTTCGACAGCGGCCATCAGCAATCGCATCAAGACGTGGCTGTAAAGCCTGCCGCAATCAAGTCCCGGCTGCCGGGCGCTCGAAACGAAGCGTCCGCTGACCGCAAAAAGAAAAGCGTTCATCATCGCGAGAGGAAACAGACATGAGAGTCTTAGCAACCCGCCGTGCCTTCCTGAAGAGTGCCGCCTTCATCGCCGCCGCGCCGGCGCTGCTCGCATCGAGCCGCGACGCCCGTGCCGCAGTTGCGCTGACGCTCGGACACGGCGCGGCGCCGGGGAATCCGCGCACAGTTGCGGCGGATGCATTTGCCAAAATGGTGACGGAGCGCACCAATGGTAGCGTGTCCATCAGGATTGCGGGATCCGAACAGCTCGGCAGCGACGTCTCGATGCTCACTAGCCTCCGTACCGGTGCGCTGGACCTGACGGCGAACAGTCAGGGGGCAGCTTCCGGGCTCGTGCCTGAACTCTCGGCATTGGGCCTGCCGTTTCTTTTCGCCGATACCAGCGCCGCGATGAAGGTGCTGAATGGCCCGGTTGGCGAGGAGCTTGCGAAGAAGTTTTCCACCGTCGGTATTGTCCCACTCGACTGGTGGGACAATGGCGTGCGCCACACCACCAACTCGAAGCGTCCGATTGCAGCGCCGTCCGATCTTGCCGGATTGAAGATACGTACGCCGGCCGACCCGATGACGGTCGATATCTTTCAGGCATTGGGCGCCACAACGCAGCAGATCGCATTTGGTGAGCTCTACATCGCGTTGCAGCAGGGCGTGGTCGACGGGCAGGAGAATCCTCTTGCCAACATCCACAGCGCGAAGCTGCATGAGGTGAACAAGTTCATCAGCCTCACCGGCCACAAGTGGGAATCCACGCCATTTCTGATGTCTCAAATAGCCTTGCGGAAGGTGAAGCCGGCAGAGCTCGACATCATCAAAGCCGCGGCCAAGGAGGCTGGAGCACTGCAGCGCCGGCTGATGCAGGAGGCTGATGCCAAGCTCCTCGCCGATTACAAGGCAAATTCCGGCGTGACCGTAAACAAACCGGACCTTGCCGCGTTTCAGAACGCGACGGCTGGTGTGCTCAACGCCTGGAAAGCCAAACCATTCGGTGAGTTCGTCAGCCGCGTTGCCGAAGCCGCGAAAGCGTGAACGATGAGCGCCGGGAACACGGTCGGCGTCAACGATGCAGCGCGGATCAGACGGGCCGCACTCGCAACTGCAGACTTCGTCGATCGCAACATCACGATGATCTGCCGTTTCGTGGTGCTGGTCACCGGAATAGCCCTCACCATGGTGATGACGGCAAACGTCGTCGCACGCTATGTCCTGGTGTCCGGTGGGTTCAGCGCAGCGCAGGAATTGCCTGAACGCCTGTTCCCGTGGTTCATTGTTGCCGGCATAGCTCTTGCGGCGCAGGCCGGCGGCCATATGGCCGTCGACTGGCTGCTCGATCGGCTGGATAGCCGCGGCAAGTGCGGTCTGCTGCTGTTCGGCAATGCGATCATTGTCGGCTCATATGCCGTGCTCTGCTACCAGGCTCTCGCGGTGGCGGAGATCGCCAAGATCGAAACGAGCCCAGTGCTGGGACTCTCCGGAAGTCACGGCTATTGGGCGATCGCGCTCGGCTGCACCATGCTTGCCCTTGCCCATGTCTGCGCCTCCGTCCGGATCGCGCTACTTGGCCCGCAAGCGCGTTTTGCGATTCAATACAAGGATCTCTCATGACGCTGGTGCTGGTCGCAGCCTTTGTTGTGCTGATGGTTCTGGCCATTCCGGTCGGGCATGCCCTTGTCATTGCCGGGGCGGCTGCAGTCCTCTGGGACGGAGGTCTGCCGCTGATGATGGTCGCGCAGCAGATGTTCGATCAGACGCAATCCTTTCCCATGCTGGCGCTGCCGTTCTTCATGCTGGCCGGTTCGCTGATGATGGGAGGCCGACTCGGTCAGGAGCTGTTGAATTTCGCATCCGAGGGCATGAAGCGCTGGCGTGGAGGGGAACTCTCGATAACCGTCGTCGCATCTGTGGCATTCGGCGGCGTGTCGGGGAGCGCGGTCGCCAATGCCTCCGCGCTCGGCGCGGTGCTGATCCCGTGGCAAAGAACCCGTGGTTATCCTGCTGGGCTAGCTGCAGCGAACAACGCCACCTCTTCGGTCATCGACATTCTGATCCCGCCTTCCATCCCGATGATCCTGTACGCGCTCGTCAGCGGCGTCAGTGTCGCCGATCTTTTCGTGGCCGGCATCCTTCCCGGCCTCCTCATGGCAGGCGGCTTCGTCGCGGTATGCTGGTACATCGCAAAGCGCCGCGGCTATCGGCCGTCGAGCGACCCGGTCGACCGCAAAATGATGCTGCGACTTGCGATCAGTTCCGCGCCGGCAATCGCATTGCCGATCCTCATTCTGCTCGGCTTGCGCTTTGGCTTCGCGACCCCGACGGAAATGGCGGTGCTGTCCGTCATCTATTCGCTCCTGTTGAGCGTGTTCTTGTACAGGGATCTCTCCTGGGCGCGCTTTCGAGAGTCGATGGTTGAGGCCGGCATCGCTACAGGCGTCGTGATGCTCGTTGTCATGGGCAGTGCCGTCATCGGCTGGCTTCTGACCTTCGACCAGATCCCTGTCCGGTTTGCGGAGTGGGTGAAGGCGACGATCGACAACAAGCTTCTCATCATTCTTGTGCTCAATCTGCTGATGCTGGTTGTCGGCATGCCGCTCGATCTGCCGCCGGCCATCCTGTTGCTTGGCCCGATCTTCGTGCCGCTCGCCGCGGCCATCGGCCTCGATCCGGTGCAACTTGGCCTGATCATGATCATCAATCTCGGCATCGGTCTCTACACGCCGCCGATCGGCACAACGCTGTTCATTTCGGCTGCGATCGCCAGATGCTCCCTGGCGGAGACCACGCGGGAGCTGTGGCCGTTCTTTGCGGTGGCGATGGCTGTGCTGCTTGCGGTCAGCTACTTCCCGGCCCTGACGATCTATTGAGTGGCGCGGGATATCACCTCCGCGGCCCTGAGGGGAGCGAGCAGCGGTTCTCTCTACCGCAGCATCTTCGCTACGGCGCGCAACCGTTCACGCAGTCGGCTGGCAACCCTACATAAGGTGAACGTTCCATTATACCGCCGTGCAGGTTCCGTGGCCGAGCGTTCATAGACTGTCAGAGCCGCACCGCGAGCGCGACGCCGCGGCGGCTGCCCTATGGAAAGCCGGCAGCAACCGCACTACAGGCAATCCCACCAGAATTGGAACCCGTGTCCTCGCTCGGCGTTCCCCACCGCAGGTACGGTGATCGATTTCGGTCGGCTGCAAACATGGTCTCGGTCCAACAGAAGGATGGCTGCCGCTGCGCTGATGCCACTGGCGGTAGGCGCTCGTGCTTCTTGCTGCTCGTCCGAATGCATGCTCCGTCGATTAGCTCGGTAGAAAACTCGCGATGACAAAACTTCCAATGACGGCTGCGGGCTACGCTGCCCTTGCAGATGAACTGAGGCACCGCATCCGCGTCGAGCGGCCCGATCTTGTTCAGCGAATTCAGCAGGCGATCGCCGACGATCCAAATCTGGTTGAGAATTCGGAATATCAGGTTGCTCTTGCAGAGCAAAATGTCAACGAAACTCGAGTTGCCGAGTTGGAGGACAAACTCGCGCGTGCCGATATTGTCGATGTATCCAAGCTTTCCGGCAATACCATCAAGTTTGGCGCCACAGTGACGCTGATTGATGAGGACACCGGCAAGAAGCGGGTCTGGCAAATCGTCGGCGAACCGGAAGCCGACGCGAGCAAGGGCAAGATTTCGATAACTTCACCGATTGCCAGGGCATTAATCGGAAAGAGCAAAGGGGAAACCGTGGTCGTCGAGACGCCAGGCGGCGCCAAGGCTTTCGCGCTCCGACAAGTGGAATGGTCTGAGGCGAAGCGAAAGAGGCGCGAACAGGTGTGAAACGGCGGCTGAAGTTCGATGTGAGCTGCGGCGGCTATCAGCAACTGCTTGGCTAGTGTCGCTGAGCGGCTAATCGGCGACGTCTGGGTTGGAACCCACTGGCCAGCCGAAGCTTGTCAGAGTCGCACTTTCGCACATCAGCGATCTGGAGTACGCGGATTTTACTAGTGTGTCCCTCAGCGTTGCGGCCGCCGCGGCGGGATGCCAGAGGGAAGAGCGGCAACTTCGGCTCGATCCGCCCGTTGCAACGGCGCTCGACAACATCGCGTTGATGCCGAACGGGATCAGCGCCGCGCCGCCATGCACCGTCACCGCACCAGCCCAGCCCGCGATGCCGCGCTTGTCCGTGGTCCTGATTTGCCCGCGGCTAGCGTGCCGTTCCCGGGCCGCCGTCGCTGCCGTTCTTCGGTGAAGAGTCTTAGCGAGAAATAGTTGATGGTCGCGCGCAGGCCCTCATCGAGAGGGATTTTGGGACTCCAGCCCAGCACATCGCGCGCGCGCGAAATGACGGGGCGACGACGCTTGGGATCGTCCTGAGGCAGCGGATGGTACTCGACTGTGGACTTCGATCCCGTTTGCTCGACGATGAGATCGGCGATTCGCCTGACCGTATGCTCCTCAGGATTGCCGAGATTGAATGGGCCGGTGATCTCGGGCGGGCTTTCCATCAGAAGCTGGAGACCGGCCAATAGATCGTCAATGTAGCAGAACGAACGAGTCTGCGAGCCGTCGCCATAGACAGTGATCGGGGTGCCCTTGAGCGCTTGAACGATGAAATTCGAAATGATGCGGCCGTCGTTCTCCAGCATGCGTGGACCGTAGGTATTGAAGATGCGTGCCACCTTGATCGGCATGCGATGAACGCGATGGCTATCGAAAAAGATAGTTTCCGCAGCGCGCTTGCCTTCATCGTAGCAGGCGCGCGGACCAACCGGATTGACGTTTCCCAAATAGGTCTCGGGCTGCGGGTGAACATCCGGGTCACCGTACACCTCGCTGGTCGATGCCTGAAGTGCTCGCGCGCCCTTTTCCCTGGCGAATTCGATCACATGGCCTGCGCCAAGGACGCACGTGCGTAACGTTCCGAGCGGATCGCGCTGATAGTGACGTGGGGAGGCGGGGCACGCGAGATTATAGATACGATCAATTCGTCCGACGATCTCGAGGGGATCGCGAACGTCGTGCTCGATGAACTCGAAATCGGGATGGTTGAGCAGTGGCCGGATGTTCGACAACGTTCCAGTCAGGAAGTTGTCGACGCAGTATACGCGGTGACCTTGCTGAATGAGTCGGTCGCACAGATGCGAACCGATGAAGCCGGCACCACCTGTCACCACCGTGTTCAGCTTCGAGGCGAAGCCCATTGTACGTCCTTTCACTCGTTTGCAACTCGTGACCATGCTTGCGGCAAGCCAGTGTTTTTCGAAATTGCTCGGCTTGCCTTGGTGGCTACAAGGTACAAACAATTATTGCGCTCGACTGTTCCTGAATGAGCGTGACTTCGCCCCGAGAACGTCAAAATGTTGACATGCGTCATCGCAGCGAGTGTCAGAACTCGCCGGATCTCGACCGCCTATACCGCTTCGACCGACGGTGCGTTTGCGGGCTGGCTGATCACCTCCTTGATGTACCCTTCAAATTCGGCTGCGCGAATTTCAGCGGTGTGGCTCTTGAGCACGCGCTCGCGCGCCGCGGCCGCAAGCTTGCGGTGCTGCAGTTCGCCGGATCGGGAAAGGATATTCACGACGTCGTTGGCGCTACTGGCGAGAAGGATCTCGCGTTCGGGGACGAAGAATTCCTCGATCCCGGGCCAGCGATCGCTGATGACCGGAACGCCGCATGCTGCTGCTTCGAATAGCCGAACGCTCGGCGAATATCCGGCCGCCGCCATGTGCTGCCGCGTCAAGTTCAATGTGTAGCGGAGGCTGCAGTAGAATTTCGAATGTGAGCCCGGCGGCAGATGCTCGATGTGCCGAACGTTCTTCGGCCAGGTAAGTCTGCTGGGGTATTGCGCTCCAGCCACGACGAAGTCGTGTTTCGGCAAGCGCCGGGCGGGTTCCAGGAGAAGCTCCTCCAGCAGCGGCTGCCGGTCCTCGCTGTAGGTGCCGATGTAACCCAGCGCCCACTGCGTCGGGACTCTGACTCGCTTGTGAACGTCCACGTCTACGGCGCAATAGAGCGCACGTGCCCGCGGACTGCCGTACATTCCCTTGATTAATTGCAGGATCGGACCGCCGGTGAACGAAAGGTAGAGGTCAAAACGGGGAATGAGCGAGGGGCTGATATATTCCGAGCTGTTGGTCGCCAACTGGCTCAGCGTCACCGGAGTATCGATATCGTAGAAAGCGGTGACGCCACGAGCGATGCTGGTGATCCAGTCGCCCAGAGCGGCACCATCGGGAACGAACGAGCCAAGCACGACGACGTCAGCGGCGGCCACCATCGAGCTATAGTGCTGTGATACGTCCCGCAACGAGTCATAAAGCTTGATCCGGCAATGGGGCGAACTCGACAGATCGCGGTGATCGCCATACCAGGGCACATTGCGCTCGAGGAAGGTGATCCGGTGGCCTCGTGCAGCGAGTGCCTTGATCAGTGCGCGATAGGTCGTGGCATGACCGTTACCCCAGGAGGAGGTAATGGAAAGTCCGAACATCACGATGTCGAGCTTCATTCCGCTGCCTCTCTGCTGCTGATTGCGAGATTCAAGACTTGCATAACCTGCCGTGCCCTCTGGATGTAGGTGTGCTGATCCAGGATGCGCCGGCGTGCGGCCTCGCCGACGCGCTTCGCCTGTTCAGGCCGCAAACCTTCGAGGAGCTCGACGACATCCCTACTGTCGCGAGCGACGAGGATCTCCGTTCCAGGTTTGAGGAAATCGTCGATGCCGTCCCACGCATCGGTGATGATGCATGCGCCGGCGGCGGCCGCTTCAAAGATGCGCGTCGGTGGGGAGAAGCCGATCTTCGCCATGCTGTCGCGATTGATGTTCAGCGTGGCCAACCCGGAGCAAAAGAAGGCGTTGTGCTCGCCACTGCCGACGTGGCCTGCGATGGTGACGTTTGCCGGCACTGGTTTATCGTTCCAGCCCGCGCCGCCAAGCAGGAATTTGCGGCCGGGAAGCATTCGCGCGGGAGCAAGGAAGAATTCTTCGACTCTCGCCTCGCGGTCCGGAAGGCGGTTGCCGAGGAAGCTGAGGTCGCATGCATAGTCATTCCGGCGCGGAGCGGGATGATGGGTCTGGGGATCCGCTGCATTGTAGATGGGGACGCATTGGCGCGCGCCGAAGCGGCGGTAGCGCTCAACCACCTGGTCGCCTCCACCATAGGTGAGAACCAGGTCATGGCGTGGAATCGTCCGGTGTAGATGATGAAGGGGATCGATGGTCATGCTCTCCAGCGTCGCCGGAGCGTCGACGTCCCAGTAGGCGGTCATCAATCCGGTGTGAGCGAGTTCGGACACGGCCAAATCAAGCTCCTCGTCGAAAACGCCGACGCCACTCGCCTTGGCAACCAAATCGGCTTCGCGCGCCGCTTCCTCCAGCGCGCGGCGCCAGCCGTCGTCGGTCGCCGGATAGACCGCCACGCGCGCCCAATCCGGATCGGGAATATCGCGATGCTGCTGGCGCTCGAACGCATCGGGCTCGTAGAAAGTGATCTCCTGGCCAAGCGCAGCGAGCGCCTTGAGCAAGCCGCGATAGTAGGTCGCAGCACCGTTCCAGTACGACGACACCAGGCTCGATCCGAAAAAAGCGATCTTCATGATGAGACCATTTGTTCAGTTGCGCGGTTGAGATCGGCGCGCGCTGGATGTCGTTTCCCACCGAGCACCTCTACGATGCGAAGCAGTTCCTGCGCGCGATGGGCGCATGTGTGGCGCGCGTGGATCGCCGCTAGGCCCCTGCGCGCAGTCTCGGCGGCGAAATCCTCGTCCTGCACCAGCGCCCGGAGGGCTGCACTCGCCGCTTTACCGTTCTTCACCGTGACGAAGCTTTCCGGAGGAAACAGCCCTTCCGCGTCATTCCATGGTGCGCTGACCAGCGGAATTCCGCAGGCGAGAGCCTCAAATACGCGTATGGTGGGAATGCCGGGCAGCGTCTCGACGTAGGGGCGGCGGGGCACGTGAATGGTCATGCGCGCGCGGGCAAATGCGTCCGGCGCGCGGTGGTTGGGAAGCCAGCCGCGGAATTCGATGCCAGTGGTTCGCAGCTGTTCACGCACCTCATCGGGATAGCGCACGCCAAACACTTGCGTTCTAAGTCCGGTTTCCACGACCGGCTGGACGAGGAATTCCTGCAATTCCCGATCGCGCTCATCGTCGCCCCAGTTGCCGATCCATATCAGATCGATTTCCCTTGCCGCGTCCGGCTGTGGGCGAAACAGCGCGACATCGGCGGCCTCATGCCAGGTGAAGGCCCTGCGGCCCCAACCCAGGCGCTGGTAGAGCTGCTGCAGTACCTCGCCAAAGGCGAGAATTGCATCGTAGTCGCCAAGCTGAAAGTTGCCGATCTGGCTTGATGCCGTCACCGCACGGTGATGCGTGTCATGGAACAGCAGAAGAAAACGGCCGCCGTTGCGGCGTCTGGTGCCGAGCCTCTCGATGAGAGAGGGGTCGTTCCATTCGTGCACGACAACGACATCGGCCCGGTCGATCGCCTGATCGAGCTCCAATGTCGCCAGATCGTACGTCCGGAGGTCTGCACCCGGCACAAGTTGCGCAGCTTCCCGAAAATATTCCTCACCGCCGTCGCGTAACGCGTTGAGCCGGCTCCAGCCATCGCGCGGCTCGTAGATCGTGACCTGGTGTCCGAGGTGGAGAAGTTCGCGTGCGATGCCGCGCAGGAAATGAGCATTGCCGTGATTCCAGCACGATACGAACGAATGATAGAACATCACGAACTTCATGGTTGCACCTCGGCCAGCTGTCGGTGGGGCCTCGGCGCGGCAGTGCGGGCGTTGCCTGCGAGTTCGCGATACAGCCCGGCATACGCATCGGCCGTTGCCTTCAGCCGGTAACGGCGCGCCCTCAGCGTCGCGCGCTTCTGCAGGTCGTGTCGCAGGGCGTCGTTGTGCGTCAGGCAGGCGAGCACCGCCTGCCACTCATCCCGGTCGCGTGGCTCCACAAACAATGCCGCTCCGTCCCAAAGCTCGCGAAATGTAGGAATGTCCGACAGAACGAGCGCGCAACCCGCCGTCGCTGCCTCGAGCACGGTAAGTCCGAACGGCTCGTACACGGCAGGCGAGGCCAGCACCGAGGCGCATCGCATCGTTTCGAGCAACGCGGCATGCGACAACTCCGGTGAGCTTTCCGCGTGCCGATCGTCGCGACCAATGCCCAGAGGTCCATTGGTCCGGACCGGCCAAGCCAGGCGCGGCGCGATGTCGGCGAGGATTGACAGGTTCTTGGCTTCGTCCCATTGCCGGCCGGCAGCGAGTATGAATGGCTGCTTCCTTGTGCGGGAAACGTGCGCCTCTACGCCGTTATGGACTACCAGGCCGGCACTTTCCGGCCGGTAGAGCTCGGTTATCTTATCGCGAAAGCTATGCGTCGGTGCAATCCACCGATCTGCAGCGGACAGCCCCCCGTGAACGTTGGCTATGTAGTCGAACCAGCGCGGCTCGGCCGGCTCCTCGCCGCGACAGGCAAGCCACCAGGAGCGTACACAGGAGTGGGCGACAACGAGGACGGGGGCACGCCAGGTGCTCATCGCTTCGCGATAGCTGTTGAGATGCACCACGTCCGGCTTCACGCGGTTCTCGATCGCGGCTAGCCGATCGGCGGCGCGATGTAAATCCCGACCCTCGGGATCAAGCCATTCGAGCGTGAGATCGGTGATTTCAAGCGTCAGGCCGGAAATGCTGGCGATGGATTCGAGTTGATCGCCGCGTGGCGGGGGACCCAGCGTCACCAACGACACTTCCATTCCCATTTGACACAGCGCGCGCGCGAGCGTCGAGGCGTAGACCCAAACGCCGCCGACGGCGTCGGTCGTCATCAAGATACGGAGGCCTCGACACGGTGGCGTCATGGCCTCAACTCCGCGAGAGTCCTGCGCGGCATGCGGAAAGCTGCGGCCGTCATATGCGGGCCTCCAGCAATTCAGAGGACGAGGCGCCGCCAGCGCCGATATGGCTGTCCAGCCAGCGCTCGATGAGGTGCAGACCCTGCCGGACCGGGACCCGTGGTTCCCAGTCGACCGCCTGCGATACTGCGCGAATGTCGGAGACGTACCACGGTTGGTCACCGGGACGCCAAGCCGCGTAGCGAACATCCGGCCGATCGTCGCGCAGTTCGGCGATGAGGCCGAGCACGTCGCGCAGGCTGATCGCGTTGGAGGGGCCGCCGCCGAGATTGAAGATCCGGCCGGAAATGCCGTTGATGTTATCGAGCGCTGCGATCCAGGCATTGACCGCGTCATCGACAAACAGCGCATCGCGGACCTGGTGACCGTCCCCGTAGACCGTAATCGGCCGCCGCCGAATCGCCTGGAGCAGAAAGTGCGCGATCCAGCCCTGGTCTTCGTTGCCAAACTGGCGCGGGCCGTAGACGCAACTCATCCGTAGCACGACCGAGCGCAGGGCGAAGACGCGCGCATAATCCCGGACATATTGATCCGCAACGCCCTTCGAACATCCATAAGGACTATAGAGGTCGAGCAGGGTGTCCTCGGCCACGCCATAGGCGAACCGCGGCTCGTCGGGCACATAACGGCCGTCGACGCGACGTACCTCGGATGGATCGAGCAACTTGCCGTAGACCTTATTGGTCGATGCGAAGATGACAGGCGCGCGCGGATTGTGCCGGCGGATCGCCTCCAGGACGTTGAGGGTGCCACGCCCGTTGATCTCGAAATCCGAGATCGGGTCCTCAAGGCTGGTGGTGACCGCCACCTGAGCGGCGAGGTGCATGACGGCGGTGCTCGCCGAAACCAATGCGTCGACGGCGTTCGTGTCGCGCGTATCGGCGATCTCGATCGCAACACGGTTACCGTACCGTTGCCTCAGCCACTCCGCGTTCTCTTCGGATCCCCGTCGCGACAGGTTGTCCATGGCCACGACGCTGCGCCCCCGCGCGGCAAGTCCGGCGGCGATGTTGCAGCCAAGAAATCCGCAGCCGCCGGTTACCAGGATGCGTTCGGAAGCGCTCTTGATACTGGGACTGGCGAAGGTCATGCCACGAGCCCCCGTTCCTCCAGCTCGCGCGTAGCTGCTTCAACCGAATCGACGGCCGCCTGACCCGCGAGCCATTGCGCGAGCCGGGCAAGCCCGTCCTCGAAATCGACTTTCGGAACGTAGCCAAGCCGACTGCGGGCCTTGCCGATGTCGGCAAAGCAATGGCGGATATCGCCCGCGCGATATTTGCCGGTCACCTGCGGAGCGATGCGCGGCCGCCCCGTCACGCGGGCCAGATCGCTGGCGACGGAGCTGATGCTCCGGCACTCGCCCGAACCGATGTTGTAGACGTCGTCGGCGCCGTCGCGGCACTCCAGCGCCAGCTTGCAAGCCTGTGCGACGTCCTGGACATGGACAAAATCCCGGCATTGGTTGCCGTCCTCGAAGATCAGGGGCGGGCGGTCGTTGAGCAGCCGCGACGCAAAGATCGAGAGTACTCCGGTGTATGGATTCGACAGCGACTGCCGCGGGCCGTAGACATTGAAGAAGCGCAGCGCCACGGTAGGAATGCCATAGGCCCCGCCGATGATCAGGCACTGGCGCTCCTGATTGTACTTGCCGAGCGCATAGATCGAGCTCAGCGAGGGCTGCTTGCTTTCGGGAGTTGGCAGCGGCGTCAGCGGCGTGCCATCGCTGTCCAGAACATCCCAGATGCCACGACGGAGTTGTTCGATAGGACGCGGCTGCGGCGCGACAGTCGTTCCGTCGTTGCGCCTGGCGAGACCCTCGCCGTAGATGCTCATCGAAGAGGCGCAAACAAGTTTCTCGACCGGCCGAGAGGCGAGCGCTTCGAGAAGCACGGCCGTACCGAGATCGTTGGTGCTAGTGTATGAAGCAATCTCGTACATGCTCTGACCGACGCCCACTGCGGCGGCGAGGTGAACGACGGCATCTACGCCGGCAAGGGCCCGGTCGACCTCGCTTCTGTTTCTGATATCGCCGACAATCAATTCTGCTTCCTTGTCAAGATAGTTCGGAGGCGTACCGTCTTGGTGAACCTGCGAGGCAAGCGAATCCAGAACCCGTACCGAGTAGCCGGACGAAAGCAGAAGGTCGGTGACGTGGGAGCCGATGAAGCCGGCACCTCCTGTGATTAAAACGCGCCTTGACATCGCCTCTCCCGAAACGACTGTGTTGCTAACCTTGGCGGACCCGAATGGCGCCATCGAGGAAAATGCTCTGATCCTGTGATCGGTCCGTGCTGTGTCGCAAAGCCGACATTGGCTTGCGAAGCACACGTTGGTCGAACGCGGAAAAAATTTGTTTGTTCCTGAAGTCGTGAAGTCTATGGCCTCCTCAAATGGTTGAGGCGGGCAAGGCCACGCTCGAGCGGCGATCGGGTCCGGTTGCGCTACAAAGTGTTGTCGCGGCCGAGACCTCGTCAGAACGCAGGCGCTCGACTGTGCAGCATATCGCGTCGGGCTCCCGCCGATGCCGACGCCAGCGCCAGATGTTCGTCTACCGCGGCAGCGACGTCGGCGAAGGTCTCGCGGCGGCCGATCGGTCCGGCCACCAGCGATGGTCCAAACAGCAGCACGGGAACCTGCTCACGAGTGTGATCGGTGCCTCGCCAGGTCGGATCGCAACCATGATCGGCGGTGATAACCAGGAGATCGTCCTCGCGCAGCATCCGGCGGATCTCCGGGATGCGTGCATCGAAAGCCTCCAGCGCGGCGGCGTATCCGGCCGGATCACGGCGATGCCCATAAAGGCTGTCGAAATCGATAAAATTTGCAAATAACAACCCGCCGTCGGGCAGGGCGGCTATCCCTTCAAGCGTTCGGTCGAACAATGCGGCATTGCCGTTGGCCTTGAGCACGCGTCCGGTGCCGCTGTGTGCAAATATGTCGCCGATCTTTCCGACACTAAGGACGCAGCGACCGGCCTGCGTTGCGCGGTCGAGGACCGTCGGGCTAGGCGGTGGTACGGAGTAGTCGCGCCGGTTTCCGGTGCGAACGAAACCCTCCGCCGACGAGCCCGTGAATGGCCGAGCGATGACCCGTCCGATCCGAAGTGGATCGACCAGCCGGCGGGCGACGGTGCAGAGCTCGTAGAGCCGCTCAAGTCCAAAGGCGTCCTCATGCGCAGCAATCTGAAAGACGCTATCGGCCGACGTGTAACAAATCGGCTTGCCCGACCTGATGTGCTTGTCGCCCAGCTCGGCGATGATTTCGGTGCCCGACGCGTGACAGTTGCCGAGAATTCCGGGAAGGTCGGCCTGCTGGCATAATGCCGAGATGAGCTTCGGCGCGAAGCACGGAACTTCGCGGGGAAAATAGCCCCAGTCAAACAGGACCGGCACGCCGGCCAACTCCCAGTGACCCGACGGTGTGTCCTTCCCCTTTGAGATTTCCGCAGCGCAGCCATACCGTCCGATCGGATGTGTATCGCTCTGCAGTCCGGGCGGCACGTGACCGGTCGCAAGTCGGCACGCCTCTCCGAGGCCGAGTTCCACCAAGTTCGGTAGCCGAAGCGGACCTGCGCGCAGGGATGCGCGGTCGGCCTGGCCACGCGCGCAGAGATCGGCGATGTGACCTATGGTGTCCGCGCCTTCGTCGCCGTAATGGGCTGCGTCCGGAGCTGCGCCGATACCGACGGAATCAAGTACCAGGACAAGAGCGCGCGCCATCGTCACTTCTCCGTTCGCACGGCAGTTGCGGGCCAACTCCGGATCATATCGAACGTTCCTGCTGGTTTGATTTCCGCAGTAAGAAGCACGTGCCGTCCCAGAGGGAGAATTCCCGCGTCGCGCCGTGTCGCACGCTTAGTCCCGCTTCTTGCGCGAAACGCCGCAATTCGTTTCCGCTCGCTCTCGGGTCGTCGCTGTAGGCATAGTTCAGGATCAGCAGGTGACCGTCGCGGCGCAGCACACGCGCCATCTCGCCGATGTGGCGCTGCGCGAGATCGGACATCACGAAATAGGGAAAGACATCGACGGCACAAACCAGATCGACGGACTCGTCCCGGAAGACCGACAGGTCTTGTCCGGAGGTGCGAACGAAGGCGGTGTTGGGGCAAGTGGCGCAGCACTCGCGCGCAGCCTGAAGCATGTGCATAGACACGTCGATGCCGATTGCTGTTTTGACGTGTCGGGCCAGCGCTTCGACGATGCGTCCGCTGCCGCAACCGACATCGAGCACGCAGGCGTCGGCCCGCAGCAGATTCCACGTGCGGATGCGTTCGACAATTTCGTCGGTCGCGGCACGCAACAGATCCGCGCGGCCAAGGCAATAGAGCGCGACGCTTGCCTCGCGTGAGACGCCGACAGCGTCGTCAAAGATCGTTGCCCATGTTTCGGGTGACGGGTGCGGATCCCGCGCGCCAGGGTGGTCGAGCGAGTGCATGACGGCCTTTATGCTTGCGAATGCATCGGGCGTTTGATCCCAGAGCGCGCGCATGCGCTGGAGCCGCCTTACGGATTCGCTGCGCTCATGCCGATCGGGGCGGATATGGTGGATCGCCGCATCGAGTGCCCGGTTGGCCTCGTCCGCACTAGAGGCGGCCATCAATAATAGCGCCAAGGCCACGTTTTCAGGTGTGTGGCCGTACGCCCCGCGAAGCGCAGGTTCGAGCAGCCGTCCGTCGATGAGATCGTCAGGCTTGTCGTGCAATGTCATGGCTGTCGACGCTGATGCGGTGAAACACGCGGCATTCGTTCCAGCTATCACGCGCGCCCCATCCATATTTGTATGGCTCCCGGCCGCGAAGAAAATAGAACTTGTGGGCGCCTTCGCAGATCGATTCCGAAATAACGTGTTCGAGGAGGACCACGCTGGGAGACTCGAAGGCGTAGGCAGGGTCGAACCCGGTGAGATAGCCATAGGCCTGATTGCGGTGCATGAAACCGTAATACGCTGCCGCGGGTTGGCCATCGATTTGCAGGAGATAGAGGCGCAGAAGGTTGGCGGCCATCAGGTCCGGCAACGCATCGCGATGAAATTGCTGCACACGGGAATCGGCAAGAACACCCGGCTCGCCGCGCGAGTTCCAACGATGCCGGTGAAGCGCAACAAGTAACTCGAATACATCGACGGCGGAGTTGCGGTCGGCCGCCTTGACCTGGAGCGAGCCACGCCGCGCCGCGCGATTGTGGGCGGTGCGAAGTGCGCGACGCTTTCTTGGTGGCAATATCTGCGGCAGCTCGTCAGGCGTGCCTGGCAAGTTTAGGACCGGACATGCACTGGCGCACGCGCTAGCCACATCGCAGCCAGGCGGGACTGCCATCCGGAGCGCGTGAGCGTCTGGCGGCAGCTCCGTGAGTTCCAGAACGTCCCAGAAGCCAACGTCGGCGAGACGCGAACTCAGCAGCGCCAGTATGGGCTCCTCGAGCTTGGGGGCGATCAGAAAATCGTGATAGTCGGTCACGGGAAATCCCATCAGCCGAGCAAGCCGTCCGCGCAGGCGGCGCTCGCAGCAGAACGGTGCTAGTCCGACCAGCCGTCGATCGAAGTGAACAGCGAGAACGCAAGCGTCACCGTCCGAAAGATTATTCCACCACGGCAGTAACCACGCCGGCGATTGGAATGGCGTCGCGGTCGGCGATTGCCGCCACAACTCCCACCATTCCGGCGCGAGCGCCGCAAGCTCGGATACGTCCGTAATCACGCGACATGTGAACGGAGCCGTCATGCCGCACCTGACACCACCATTTGGCTGAGCGCTTCATAGACCGACAGATAGCTCCTGTTCGTCCGCTCAAGAGAAAATCGCTGACGTGCCGAACGGCGGCAGGCCTCGCCGTCAAGCGCCGATACCTGCGTGATGGCTTTGGCCATCTCCACCTCATCGCGAACGAGAAAACCGGTCCGGCCGTGTTCGACGGTTTCTGCAAGCGCGCCGCGGGCAGACGCGATCACCGGCGTGCCGCACGCAAGCGCCTCGCGCGCAACCAGAGAACTTGTCTCGGGCGCAAGAGAGGGTATGAGCACGCATCTGGCCATCGCGAGCAGGCGGCGCTTGCGAGCGAGGCCGACAGGTCCGACGAAGCGACGCAGGCGATCCAACGCCGGTTTGATGGTCGTTTCGAAGTACCGCCGATGCGCCGCATGGGGAAAGACTTCGCCGCAGATCACAAGCGGCATGTCTGCTCGCTTGGCGGCCTCGATGGCAAGATGGATGCCCTTTTCCGGGCATATGCGCGCGAGCATCAAGGCAAAATTGCGCTTTGCGCCGCTGGCGGCAAAGAAGTGGTCTGCAACTCCGTTCTCGATGGGAGCCAGCATGTGCGGATTGGGCGCCGAGGCTGCATGCTGAGATCGCGAGACGCAATTGAACCACACATTCGGCCGACCTGGCCTGAGAGCTTCCGCCGGATACCAATCGATCGGGAGATGAAGGGTCACGAGCACAGGCGGGCCGTCTCGCGACAGGTAGGCATGGAAGTCGACACCATGCAGATGGACAATATCGATTGGCCAGCGCGCTAGGGCGAGCGCGACGGCGTGGCGGTGTCGGTACTGCGCAGCCTCGATCTCGACCTGATGCAAATCGCCCGATACGCGAGGAACCGATATGTGAATGCCGGCGGCCTCAGACCCCTCGCACGAGATCAGGATCGAACGATGACCGGAATTAACCAGCGCCTTATCGAGCTGATGAACCACTTGCTCCGCACCGCCAACCGAATTGGGGCCGACCGGAGCAAAGGGATATGCGACATTGAGTACCGTCAGAACCATCGTTCGCCTGCCAGGCCAAGTTCGATCAGCGCGGAACGGGACAGCATGAGCCAGGAGTTGCCGGTGAGCCCCCAATTGTACTGCTCGTAGAGCAGCTTTCCCCGGTTGGGCAGCGAGTGGAAATCGTAGGCAGGCGCCAATCGGAAGCGTTCAACGTCGGAATCAAAGGCCGACAGGATCGCACGCTGGGTCGTGTGCGCCGCAACCATGCGGCGCTTCCAGTCCCGTTCCGCAGCATTCAGTCGGACCGCAATAGCGGGCCGTCTCGGATGGCGCGAAAAGCGCTGTGTCGTCCAGCCGTGGTCTTCCCGGTGATAGAACGGCATCTCGATCATATCGAGCGCCTGCCTATGGCGCCGCCTTAGTGCGGCGACCGCATGCACCGCGAATGCCGTGGCGTCATGATCCGGGTGTCCTCCTTCGAACGCGTGCGAGAGAACGACCTTGATGTCACGCGCCGCAACGAGAACATGGATCGCGCGCGCGAGATCGGCGAGACGAAATGCGGTGGTCTGATCGGAGAAGCCGAGCTCGACGATCCTGCTTGCCGGCAGATTCGCCAGACCCAGCGCGTTGCAAAGCTCGCGCTCGCGGGCCGCCGCATAAGCGGTCGGGCTGGCATAACCGTGCGCCCGGGCATCTACGCCGTCACGCGGTGCGCCGTTTGTCGCGACGACCACGGTCACGTTATCAAGTCGGTGAAGCTGAGCTCCACAGCCGATGGTTTCGTCGTCGGGATGGGCGACGATGACGGCAACGTCATCTGCCGGGGCGTGAGGGCGCTTAGGATCGGCGAGGACTTTGAGAAGTGCCTCGCCTGTTGCACGTTGTGGTGCTGGATGTCGCTCGGTGACTGCCATGGCGGTCATTGCGCGGCTCCCGTCTGCTCGGCGACTGCCGATCTGAAGGATGTGTGCCCGGCAATCCTCGGCGGCGCATACCGTTCGGTCATCGCGGCGCAAAATTCGGCGAACTCCTCCGGCACCTGAGGCGCGCTCGTGTGGTGCGGTGCGATACCGCGATGTTCCGGCGTGAAGCAATAGGTGATCGTAACGTCGAACTCCGATAGCGCGTCCATTTGCCGGTCAAACCAGTCGAGCGCGTTGGGGCGAAAGCTGTCGGCCCAGGAGAGGCCGGTCCGCAGGCTCCGCACGCCCAGCCGTCTCATCCACGCCACGGCTTCGTAGAGCCGGTGATCCTCAAAATGAAACCACTGGCAGATGCCAAGTGCAGGTGCGTGGCGCGGGAAGCGCTCGGCCGCCATCTTCGGCGATCCATCCTCCCGTAACAGACCCATCGCAAAGTGACGGTAGTACGAAGAGCCCTCCGCCTCCTTGTGTCGCGTCGTGGCCGGCCACGCGCGCGGCAGATCATAAAGGCTGTACCAGTGAATGCGCGGCGCTTGCCCGATCAGCAGTGGCGCAGTGCGATCAAGTCCCCAAGCCTGCACCTCCTCGGCGCCGAAGCTCGATACGCCAACTTCCGACACCCAGACTGGCAGATCGGTGATCGCTTTGATTTCCTGGATCTTGGCCGGCCAGTCGTCGATCTGCCAAAGATTCCAGTCGAGCGGAAAACCGTGCACGGCCACTGCATCGACATGGTCGAGCACGCCTTTTCCCATCATGTTTGCAATAAAAGCCGGATCGATGGGTGAGATGCCTCCGAGCACGCGTGGCAATGAGGGATTGACCCGTTCTATCGCCTTGCCGGCGCCGATCGCCATCTCGGCAAACAGGTCCCAGTTGGGGTCGATCTCGGGATCCCAATGCGACTTGTTGTTCGGCTCGTTCCAGATCATCACGGCTTCGATCATGTCGAGCGACCTCTCTTCGGGTAGACCGCGCCGGCGCCCGGCGGAGCCTCGGTCCGTCGGCAGATATAGACCTCGTTCTCGGGGTGCAGCTCTATCTTGAACCCGCTGCTGCGCAGCATCGCCTCGACGCAGGCGTTGTTGGGGATCCACCAGTTGGTTGGATCATCGGCGTATTGATGTTCCACGAAGTGCAGTTTGGGATAGCCGGGACGATTGAAGTGATCGTCTTCCCAGAATCCATAATCCTGCTTCAACTGCTCCACTTCGGCGCTGCCACGCAGCATCGATTGAAAGACGAGCAGATCGCCTGCCGCATGTTCATGAATCAGATCCAGCGCGAGCAGGGGATGACGCAAATGGTAGAGCACGCCGAGAAACAGCACGATGTCGAACCGTTCTCCAAGCGTCCCGACGTCGTACACGGAGATGTTGCGAAATTCGATGTCGAGGCTGCTGACTTCCGCAGCAAAGCGCGCCTGGCGCAGATAATCCTCATCCGTATCGATGCCGAGCACGCGTGTTGCTCCACGCCGCTTCATTTCGAGTGAATAGAAGCCGGCGTTGCAGCCGATATCGAGAACGGTGCGGCCTTCGATCTCCGGTATGATTGCCTGCGCAAATCGGCGCCACTTCACCGCAGGGTAGTCGCCGAGGAAATGCATCGGCGCCGTGCAGACGCCGCCGAGCTCGATGTTGTGGAACCATGGCCCGAGCTGCTCGATCCGCAGCTGGATGTCTTCCGTCGTCAATTGCCGGGTGCTCATCACGTCCGAACCTCGTGTGCAAGCGGGTTGCTGTCGCGCCGCATATGAGGCAGGGCCGCGGCAACGCCGCTGTCCGATCGCGACTTGCCCCGGATCTCCTCGAGCAGGCTTATGGCGGCTCGATAGCCGTGCAGGGTTCCGACATCGACATACGCCTGGCCCGCTTTCACCGCGGCGGCCTTGCCTCCCTGGGCGAGGTAGGCATTCACCAGCGTGCCGAAATATTCGTCCGTTCGGTTTCGCGCCAGCCATAGCTGCCTAAGCTCTTCGAACACGTCTCCTGGCATCTTGAAGGCGCCCCAGATCCAGTTCGAGTCGGGGCTAGATTGCTTGACCTGGATTTCCCGCACCTGGTCTTGATCGAGAACAACAGCGTCGAAGAATTCGGGCCGTTCAACTGGAAACAGCAGGAAAGACAAGACGTCATCGGGCAGTTCGGCGAGCCCGTTTTCAGGAAACCAGACGGTGTCAGGCAAGCCGATGACAACGGGCGCGTTGCAGTCGACGATCGGCCGCGCCGCGAACACCGCGTCGCAAAGCCCGATTGGCTGTTCCTGCACGACGTACACGATGGGCGTGGAGCCGTAGCTCGCCCCGAAATACTCCATGATGTCGGATTTGCCGGGAGAGATGACGAAGCAGATCCTGTCCGCGCCGCCGCAAACCATGCGTTCGACGAGATACTCGCTGACGGCGCAGGGCCGCTCGACGCCGCCTTCGGTGCGGCTGCCGACCGGCAGCAATTCCTTTGAGAACGCAAGCGGCTGGATCCGGCTTCCACGTCCTGCTGCGGGCACAATACCCCACATGGCTATACCTGCTCCATTTCACGCGGCGGTGAGATCAGTGTCGTGGATACCGCGGCGATCAGTTCGTGGGCGCGCTGCTCCGACGTGTGCGCGGCAAGCGTATGCTCACGCGCGGCGCTGGCCACGCGCTCGAGTTCCGCGTCGGAAAGCTCGATCGCGGCAAGCGCGTCGGCAGTATCGCGAGCGACCAGGATTTCATCCCCGGGGGTGAAGAATGTCTCCAGCCCTGCCCAGGCGTCGGAAAGAACCGGCACACCACAGGCAGTGGCTTCGAACAACCGTCCGGACGGGCACCAGCCCAGATCGGCCATGGGTCGGCGGGTCACGTTCAGCGTGAGGCGAGACGAGGCATAGAATGCCGGGTGATCGGTCGGAGGCAGGTGATGAACGAAGAAGATGTTCGGGCACCAGGGAAAGTCCTGCGGATATTGTGCGCCACCGATCACGAAACGAAGGTCAGGTCGCGCTCTTGCGGGAGCGTTGAACAGCGCCTCGAGGGCATCCTGTCGATCTGCGGAGTAGGTCCCGAGGTATGACAAAGTGAACTGACGCAGGGATGCCGCTTCGAGAGGGCGGTGCACGTCCGGATCGACGTGACCGTAAAGCGGAACGACCTGACGCGCGCCGAGCTCGTCGCGAAGCGCGTCAAGTGCCGCGCCACCGGTGTAGCTCAGGACGAGATCGAAGTCTGCGAGCCCTCGTTCGCCGATGTAGGGGATGGTATCGCCGCGACGAAGCCGCGACAACGTGACCGGCGTATCGAGATCATAGAAGACGCTGAGTGTCCGGCTTGCGGAAATGATGAGGTCGGTCGCTGCTAGGGCGTCAGCGGCATAGGATGTCACAATCGCAGCGTCTGCCTCACGTACTTCGCGCTGGGCCTTCGACTGGACAGAGCTCCAGTCGGCGTAGATGACGAGTTCGCCGCCGGGCAGGGCGAAGAGGTCGCGATTCATCGCATAGTACGGCGTGTCGCGCTCAAAGAAGACGACCTCGTGTCCTTGCCGGATCAGCGCAGAACACAGCCCGCGCCAGAGCGTCGCATGACCGTTTCCCCATGACGAGCTGAATGTAAGACCGAAGATGACGAGCTTCATGATACGACCGGCTGGTTCAATGCAATGACTTCAGTGCCGCCTCGACCGATTGAGATGGTGCTGATCGTGGCGGGAGCGATGTCGAGGCGGTGATAGTCGTCGAGGGGCAAGCTCAAAGCGTGCAGAACAATGGCGCGGATGACTTCGGCATGACTGCACAACGCGATATGGCCATCCGGCAACGACGCTGCGATTTTGTTCAGATGGTCTACGGCGCGCACCTGTAGCTCCAGCATGCTTTCACCGTTCGGCGGGCGGACGCGACCTCGCTTCGTGTTCCACTGACCCCACAGGGGATCGTCATGGAGCGATGCGAAGGAGCGCCCAGTCCATGCCCCGACGTCCAGTTCGTCAATGCCGGCGCAGATTTGGACGGCAAGTCCGAGCCGTTGCGCCAGCGGCTCCGCCGTTTCCAGCGCCCGCGTCTGAGGGCTTGAGTGAACCGTCCTGACGTCGCTACTGCCAAAGATATCGGCGATCCGCCGGGCCTGGTCGCGCCCTCGGCTGTTCAGCCGCACGCCCGCCATGCGCCCGACTAGGATGTGATCGACCACGTCATGAACTCCGTGTCTGATCAGTGAGAATTTCGTCATGGCGGAATCCGACTCAACCGGTCCCTGCGATGAAGCCCAGAGTTCTCTCGCGAGCCTCGTGGTCCGAAAACTGTTGTGGCGGTGACTTCATGAAATAGCTCGACGGACCTACCAGCGCTCCGCCAATGCCGCGATCGATCGCAAGCTTGGCGCAACGCACGGCGTCAATGACGACCCCGGCAGAGTTGGGCGAATCCCAGACTTCGAGCTTCATCTCGAGATTGAGTGGAACGTCGCCAAAGGTGGTGCCCTCCAGCCGGATGTAGGCCCACTTGCGATCGGCGAGCCACGGCACGTGGTCGCTCGGACCGACATGAATGCCGCCATCGGGCAGCGGCACGTCGAGTTGGCTGAGCACGGATTGGGTTTTCGAGATCTTCTTCGATTCCAGACGCTCACGTTCGAGCATATTCCTGAAATCGGAGTTTCCGCCGAAGTTGAGTTGGTAGGTGCGGTCGAGCCGAACGCCGCGCTCACGAAAGAGGTTGACCAGCATGCGATGCAGAATGGTTGCGCCAACCTGGCTCTTTACATCGTCGCCTATAAGGGGAAGTCCGCGGCTTTCGAACTTGCTGCGCCAGAGCGGGTTGGACGCAATGAACACGGGGATGCAATTGACAAAGGCGCATCCGGCCTCCAGTGCGCAGTTTGCGTACCATTCGCTGGCGCGCTGCGAGCCGACCGGTAGATAGGATACGAGCACATCGGTGCGGGTGCTTGCCAGCCGCTCGGCGACATCAACCACCGGCAGGTTCGATTCCTCGATCTCTTCACGAAGATAGCGGCCCAGTCCGTCCATCGTAGGGCCGCGCTCGACGGTGGTGCCGGTCGGTTTGGCGTCGGCGAAGCGGAATGTGTTGTTGGGTGCAGTGTAGATCGCCTCCGATACATCCCGTCCGACCTTCTTCGCGTTCACATCGAACGCAGAAGCTATCTCGATATCCCGGATATGGTAACCGCCGAGGTCGATGTTCATCAGGCCGGCAAGCGGCTCGTTGGCATGGGCATCGGCGTAGTGAGTGAGGCCCTGCACGAATGAGGAAGCGCAGTTGCCAACACCGACGATGCCCACGCGAACCTTTTGAGAGAGGGATGTCTGTTGCATTTGCAGGCCATGTCGCTGGAGACGGTTTCTGCAATCCGTAATGCGGGCATGTGATTGTTTGTTCCTGCTTGGCGGCGTCAAGCGATCTCTTTCTAGATGATCGGAAGAAGATGATGCCGATAACAGCGACAGGATGAAGATGAAGCAGATGATGAGGAAGATGAAGATGAAGAAGATGAAGATGAAGAGGCCGGCAGAGGAAGAAGCTGAGGATGTGGCAGCAGCAGGATCACAAATAAGGTGGAGCTGACCCTCAGAGGCAACTCCCACCAGGTGATTTGGTGTCTGGAACGCTTGCTGCCGTCATCGAATTAGAGTGTAGCGACGCCCGCGCACCGGACGGGATTCGAGAAGGACGTGAGCGAGGAGACGAGCTATGTCCAATGGCAAGACTACGACGGACCATGAGAGTATCAGGCGCTGGGCCGAGGAACGTGGCGGCACGCCGGCCACCGTCAAACGAACGAAGGAGGGTGGCGAGCCGGGGGTGCTTCGCCTCGACTTCGAACCGCGCGACGAAAGTCTGGAACCGATCGGGTGGGATGAGTTCTTCGAGAAGTTCGATAAGGAAGATCTGGCATTCCTGCATCAGGACCGAACCGAGTCAGGAGAGCTGAGCCGGTTTCACAAGTTCGTCAATCGGTCATCTGTCCAGTAAGTAAGAGCCTGCCAGACGAAAGTTCCAAGCTGGCCCGGTCACCTGAAGGGGCCGCGTCGGTGGGTGCATCCGTTTTTCCCGCCCATTCCAGGATTTCGATAGCTTACAGGGGGCCAATCATGCCTGTTGGCTTGAGAGAGACACTTGGGCGAGGAACATTTGGGCGGCTGCTGGCAACGCTCGGGCAGAGACGTGGAAACCTGGACGATCACTCACAGGGGACGTTTTTTGCCGGACAATTATCGCCGAGCAGACCCAGACGATTGTACCAGGCAGTGCGGTTTGCGCTACCGCAGAAGCATGCGATCGGCATCATCTTGGCGCTCACCCTTACTGTTGCCACGCTCAATGCTGTCGAGCCGCTCGTCATCAAGACGGTGTTCGATGAGCTGACAAACCATCGCGCAGAAATTCTGGTGCTGAGTATCGTTGCTTTGCTTTGGGCGGCTTGGCACTCCTGCGCGAGAGTCTGGACGCTACCGCAAACTGGCTGACCTGGCGTACGCGTATTGGCCCGCAATACGCGCTACTCGAGGCGACGATAGGCAAGCTTCACAAGATGCCGTTGCGAATGCAGCGCAGTGAAGGCGTCGGCGCGATCATGATGCGGCTCGACCGCAGCATCCAGGAGTTTACCAGCGCGGTAAGCTTGATCCTGTTCAATGTCCTGCCGTCGTTGATCTTTCTCTGCGTCGTCGGCGCCATCATGTTCAGCCTTGATTGGCGGCTCGCCCTGATCGTCTTGATGTTCGCGCCGATACCGCATTGATCGCAATGTACGCCGGGCCTGAGCAGACCCGTCGGGAGCGGGCGCTGCTCGACCGCTGGGCGCACATCTACTCCCGGTTCAACGAGGTGCTGTCCGGCATTGTGGTGGTGCGCAGCTTTGCGATGGAAGATGCCGAGAAGTCTCGCTTTCTGCGCGATGTATCTGCCGCCAACCAGGTCGTCGTCCGCGGCGTTGCGACCGATGCGGGCTACGGCGCCGCCAGCAATCTCTCGATCGCTCTCGCGCGGCTTTCGGCCATCGGTGTCGGAGGCTACCTGGCATGGAACGGGCAGGTCACGTTAGGCACATTGATTGCGTTTCTAGGCTACGTCGGAGGCCTGTTTGCTCCGGTGCAGGGATTGAGCGGGGTCTATTCCAGCCTCAGCAAGGCCGCCGTTTCGCTGGACGAGATATTCTCCATCCTCAGCATTCAGGAACATCTGGGCGATCCTCCCGACGCAACGGACTTCGGCGATATCCGGGGCGACGTCCGGTTTGAGAAAGTGCAATTTCGATATGAGCAGGCGTCGCGCCCGGTTCTCAAGCATGTGTCGCTGCATGTCGCGCCCGGGCAATCAATAGCCATTGTCGGGCCGAGCGGGTCGGGAAAGACCACACTGATGGCATTGCTGATGCGATTCTACGACCACAGCAAGGCCGGATCACCCTTGACGGCCGTGATCTCCGTACTGTCAGGCAGAGTTCGCTGCGCCGGAACATCGGCGTGGTGCTGCAGGATCCGCTGCTATTCAATGATACCATCCGCGCCAATATTTGACCCAGAAGGGAAGTCGCGCCCTACGCCCTGCTGCGCTTTTTATTGCTTGCTGTTTTCCCTGAGATCACTGGCACGTTTCATCTCCTGCGCGAGATTATCGAAGATTTGCGCCAAAGAGCGGCCGTCTCTGGTTGTCATGGACCTTCTAATCTGTCGACCGTGCCACATGATCGCTCCGCAGGCGAGCACGAGCGGAAGGAAAGACACGATCAAGCTTACGTACCACGGCACGTCATTACTCATGGTCAAAACCTCTCCGATACGGTGCGCCCATGGCGCATCACCTTACGGTTGTTCTCTAAGGAAACTTAATCTTAAGTAAACGTGGAGCGGCACCCACGAAGTCTGTATTCGATCTCAGGTCTCGGTAAACGCATTTTCCGCTTCTGGCACTAAGCGGCCATGATCGCCGTCCCGACAAATGTCTGCTGGTCAGAGAAGAGCGGACATTGGACGGCCTAGTCGCGATGTCAGCAAGTGAGCGATTTTGTTGCAAAAGTCGAAAATCGAACGATCCCGAAAATCTCGCGAAGGTGATTTTCAGAGAGCTGTAACGTTGCGAAGCCACATCACGCCGCTACGCAGGTCCGTGGTCGTTTTTCCGAGGAACGACGTGGTCCCCTCACGTCGCCACGTGCAACACGCGTCAGCGCCCCTGAAAATTTTCGTTCGTCACCCCAAAAAGACTTTTACAACAAAAATCGACCCAACACGGACATCGGAAAGGACAGCCAGCGGGCGGTATGGGCTATTACCGACGTCCTGATCGCTTGATTTCGGCGACCTGATACTTCTCCCCGGCCAACTTCCCTCCGGCGAGCAGGCTGCTGCAATACCACCAGGCTTCACCTTGTCTCGCGCCCAAGAACATTCTGGCGTCCCTGCACTCAAAGTAGGTTTTGTAGTTGCCTACGTTTCTGCACGTTGCCGAGAAATTAAATTCACCCCCCGTCGTGGAGCATCCATTCCAGGGTTGGTTGCCGTACTTGAAACTTGTTTGGCAACCATCGGTGCAATTGCTGGAGGTTTTCTCAAGCGCGGCAAACTTCGCCATTGTCGAACCCTTCGCGGGCAACGGCGTTTGAGCGGTTCGCGGTGCCGATGACGTTTGAGTAGTTGGCGATGTCGGGCGAGATGCAACGGTGTTTGCCACCTGCGTCGGCCTCTGTGGTGGCCTTGCCGTCTGCTGCGGCCTCTGTGGCTTTGCTACCTGCTTCGGCGCGACGATCGTGATGCTGGGAAGTGGGGTGGCGGCGCCTGTTGCGGTTTGCGACGTTGCCGGGCCGCACAGCAAGATAGTTGACACGACAGCGACGGCTGAGGGCGCGACAAAGCTTGACGACAATCTCATGACCCCATGTCCTCCCGAGGGCGGACATGCCACCGCGTATGCACGTTACTGCACATAGCTGAAACTTCCGAACTTGGCTACTGAAGGTTGAAAAGATTTCTGCCGATGACCGACATAGACATGGTGGCCAAGGAGAACGCGGACTACTCGCCTAAAGCCATTCTATGTCTGATTTGGCTATGTCTGACTTTGGCAGATTGTGTTGCAAAAGTCGTTTTGCCGAAGGTGTCAAAAATTCTGAGGGCCGCAGGCGCGATTTTCGTGTAGAGATCTGAGGGGACCTCATCGCCTCACGCTAAACTCATAGGCGACTTCGGTAACGCGATTGAGGTTATCCGAATCGTCGATCGCCTCGCGTTTTAAGGTTTCACCAAAAAATTGGACTGATGCAACTTTCGACTTTTGCAACAGTATCGGCACTTTTCGGAAACCTGACAGGCCCGGCTGATGATCTATGTTCTTGAGGGTAAAGCGGACTGCCGAGTTGCACGCTCGGACTTCCGAATTTGACCCAACTGCGACATTCTCAGAATGGCGGGGATGAGCGACTCCGCTCTCCTCCCAAACCCCACATCGTCGCTTCACGCCAATATGACGGCGGCGGCCTTTAAGAGAGCTTCAGCTGGGCAACGAGGCGCATCACACAAGGTACGTTCACTGGCCTCACCAAATACCTCGAAAGAGGTAGTATCGGTGGGCTGAGCCGACCGTTAGAGTGCAAATCAGCGTTCAACATGACCCGGTATCAGCGTCCAGTTTTCGCGGACGCGGATCGAGGCAACGAAATAGGCGCCACGAACATCGGCGAGGCGCGCCTTGCGGGCCGGATTGATCGAAGGCAGTAGCTTGGCCAGCCTAAAGTACCACATGCGGCGCGGCCGGACGAGACGGAGCCTACCATGAACATAGGATTGAGAGGCATCTTCATTGCCATCGTCGAGGATCGGAAGATAGCTTTTAGACCGCATGGCAAGCTTGTGCCAATGCGACTGGCGACAGTTGTTTTCTTGCTATTGGCCTGCATGTTTCATCAGGCTGTGCCGTCGATCGCGCTAACGAATGCGCCTGAAGCTGCACCACAGACACAGCCCTATCCAATGCAGACCATGCCTCGACTGGCACAGGCCAAGCGCTCCCCTAACCCAAATACGGTTGGGATCGTGACGGGCCGCCCAAACGGAACTGATTTTGCAATCGCGCAAGAGATCTCGATGGTCCTCGCGACCGGACAGGAGACTGGTCCGAGAGGTGAGGTGGCATTGCGGATTCTGCCGATGGTCGGAAAGGGCGGCATTCAGAACGTTCGTGACGTGCTAACCCTAGCTGGCGCCGACATGGGCATTGCGCCCAAAATTTTGCTCGACCGCCTGCGCGCCAGCAAAGAGTTGGGTGATATCTCCAAGAGCTTGGTCTACATCGCGCCGCTCTTCCAAGAAGAACTCCACGTCCTTGCTCGCCGAGAGATCCGCACCTTTGCCGACCTCGCAGGAAGACGCGTCAACGTTGGTGAGGAGAATAGCGGTACGGACATCCTGGCGCGGGACATCCTCAGTCGACTGGGCCTGAAAGCGACAGAAATCAATATTGATCAGAATGCAGCTGTTGAAGGCATGCGGAGCGGCGACATCGCGGCCACGGTGTTCATCACAGGCAAGCCCGCTCGTTGGCTTGAACGATACGCGCGCGAGGACGGCTTCCATCTCGTTCCGGTGCCATACACATCATCCTTGGAAGAGGACTATCTGCCGGCGACTTTCACCCACCAGGATTACCCGAACCTGATCGCTACTGACGAGCGCATCGCCACGCTTGCGGTTGGTTCGGTCCTCATTGCTTACAACGCGCCTCGGACAAGCGAGCGCTACCAACGCTTGGAGACGTTCGTCAACGCGTTCTTTTCGCGTATTTCGGAGTTTGAGAATCCAGCGCGGCACCCCAAATGGAAAGAGATCAATCTTGCCGCGGTGTTACCCGGGTGGACCCGCTTCGCTCCCGCGGAACGCTGGCTGAAGCAGCGCCGATTAGCGGCACCCGATGCCGAGTCGCGCGCGGAGTTTGAACGGTACTTGGATCAGTCGGGCATCGTTCCTTCCGCCACCGAGCGCGAACGCTTGTTTAAGGATTTCCTACGTTGGTGGCGGGAGGGGAGAGGCCGTTGATCGATCTCACATCCGTTATAGGGCGGCCTACGAGCAGCAATGGAAAGGGGTCATGACAATGATGACGCATGCATCTGCCATCGGATTTCTGGCCATCCTCGCTATGCCTCTTGCGGCGAACGCGCAGACAGCAGGCAAAACGGAAACCCTCACGCGCAGTCCACCTGCACGAGTGGCGCTGGACATCAGCGACAAGAAGAGCGATCGCCTGGGATATAAGAAGCTGGGCTCGCTCGTGAATTTTCCGCCCTTCGTCCCCAACATCGGCACGCTTTACGGCCAGCCCAAGGCGCTCCCGGGCGGACCGTGCCGTGCTTTCGACCTTGGGGACGGACTGAGCAGGACGATCTACATGCGCACGCGCAGGCCGAAACGAGTGGCGGTGCACATAAGCGACAGAAGGAAGAGCGAGCGCATAGGATATAAGAAGGTGAGCTCGCTCGTGAATTTTCCGCCCTTCTTTCCCGGAATCGGTGCGCTTTACGTTCAGCCCGAAAAACTCCCGAACGGACCGTACCGTGCTTTCGACCGCCGGGGCAGACTGAGCAGCACGATCTACATGCTCCCCATCGAGGACCTTGAGAATCGGAAACACTTCGATCTTGAAGGCCTCGCCGGAAAGGGCGACCACGTAACCTTCTACTTCAATTCCGGTCACCCTGGACTCGATAAGCCCCATTATCACATCCACATTTGGCACGTGAGCAAGAAGGGTGAAGAGCGGGTCGCGAAATAGCGAGCAGTGGGACGCGTCAGAACGCCGAGGTGGCACAGGCGGTGCCGAAGGATATGGTGGACAAAAACATGCTGCCGCATATTCCCGTCAATCGCCTCGCGAGCCAGCGGAGATCGCGACAGCGTGGTTTTCCTCATCACCGACGATGCAGGTTTCATCAGCAGGGTGTGCCGCCCAGTTATGACCTCGTGCCTCCTGAGATGAGGATTCTCGCGGACCAATGCTGATGTCAGGCATCGCCTGTGGGGGACCACGATCGCGGCGTTAACGTGGAAGTCCCTCGGTTCGCGCGGTTAGTTCATTTCAAGCCAAGTGTGCAATAAACACCAAGGAGAACCGCTCATGGCATCGATCACGGCAATTGCCAAAGATTTCTTTGCCGCCTGCGAGACAGGAAAAGGCTGGGAAATCTGCAAGGCTTACTGTGCTCCAAACGCGACCTTCGCCGCTCAGGCCGAACCGCTTACAGATATTAAAACGCTTGCGGAATACGCGGATTGGATGAAGGGGGTAACAACCGCTATGCCGGACAGCGGCTACGAGGTGAAATCCTTCGCTACCGATACCGAACGAAACAACGTCGCCGCCTATGCAGTCTTTTCGGGTACTCACACCGGTCCCGGTGGTCCGTGTGAGCCAACCGGCAGAAAGACGACTTCAGACTACGTCTACGTGATGCAATTCACCGACGACAAGATCAGCCACATGACGAAGATCTGGCATTCTGGCATGGCACTAAAGCAACTGGGCTGGGCTTAAGGGGCAACAGGCGAACTGTGGCCGCACGGCCATGCTCGTGTGCAGAATCAACCACTGGCATTTGGGATCGGGTTGTTCGGTTCGAAGCTGGCAGCGGTCTCTCGAAGTAGTGCGCTGGCAGCCTGGAGATCCGGTGTCCCAAAACCCTCGGTGAACTGGCTATAGAGCGGGCCGAGCAGGTCGTGTGCCTCGCCGCACCGGCCCTGTTCTCTCCAAACTTCTGCAAGGCGCGTCGTCGCGCGCAACTCCCACACCTTGGCGCCTTGTTGGCGCGCCGTTGCCGCCGCATGCCCGAACCGTGCTTCCGCGGCGATCGGATCGGGCTTCGGCAACCGCAGCATCAGCTCGCCCATGATCCGATGGAGTTCGGCCTCGAACCACCGCTCGCCGGTCTCTTCCACGCGCTCCAGCGCCTTTGCGACCAGATCCAACCCCTCCTCCGCTGCGCCGGAACGGCCGAGCGCCTCGGCCTGGAGACCGAGGAAATACGGCTCATAGAGCCCAGCGCCGGTGGCCCGCCACGCCGGAAGACCCTGCCGAAGCTGCGCGAGCCCTGTCTCCAGCTCACCCGACTGAGTCAGCGCCCACCCCCGGATCACCGTGGCCGCCGCGAGAAAATGCGGAAAGTTCTGCTCGGTCGCGAGCTCAATTAGTTTCTCGGCTCGGTCCTTTGCCTCGCGCCCCGCCCCACGGAACTGCTCGAAGAAACACGCGAACAACAGCGCGTACGCCAGCGTGTTGAGGTGAGCAATTTCGCGGGCGGCGTCGAGCGCCTCGCGGCTCCGCGCCCGGGCCTGCTCCGGATAGCCCAGCACCAACCACGTCCATGAGAGCGCCGACAGCGCCGCCACCCGCGGATCCTGCACGTAGAGAAAGGCGAGTGACTGATGCCGTTCCGGGTCATAGAGGGCGAGCGTCCGCTCCAGATGGGTGCGGGCAGCAGCCACCTCGCCGCGCCAGAAGGCACCGGTCCCGCTGATGCGGTGAGCCACCACGGTTGCGGAAGCCTCCTGATGGTCCTGCGCCCGGCGCAGAAACTCGTCTGCCACTTCGCGCGCTGCGTTTTGCTCAGCGCGCACGCCGTGGAACACCCATTGACCATAGAGCACGGGCCAGAGCTGGGCGGTGGCCCCGATCTGCTCGCAGAGATCGCGGGCGCGGGCGTTGGCCCGCCCAGCTTCCGGCGCTGCCCAGCCTTGCGTGGCCATCAGCGCCACGCCCAATGCCACCTGGAGGTCAAGTTCTCGCCGGCTCCGATCGGCCTCCGGCAGGCTCGCGAGCAGGTCCAACCCGCTCTGCAACTGCGCAAGCGCTTCGGTCATAGCCGAGCGGGCGATGGCTCGCTGTCCCGCCCTCAGCCAATAGTCGATCGCCGGTTGGGCCAGTCCCGCCTCCATGTAATGGTGGGCCAGAAGTTCGGGCTGCGCCTGCACCGTCTCCGAAAAATGCTGCTCGATCGCGGCGGCGATCCGGGCGTGCATGCGCTGCCGCTTCGCGCGCACCAGGGTCGCATAGGCGGCGTCCTGCACGAGCGCATGCTTGAAGCTGTAGGTCGCCTGAGGCGGCGTCCCGCGCCGGAACACCAGGCCCGCGCCGACGAGATCGTCCAACGCCGCCTGCAGTTCGCTCTCCGGCAGCGCCGTCGTAGTCGCGAGCAGTTCGTGAGAGAATTCCCGGCCAATCGCGGCCGCGACCTGGGCTACCTCACGGGCCGGGGCCAGCCGGTCGAGCCGGGCCAGCAGCGACTCCTGGAGCGTGGTTGGAATCGCCATGGGCGGCAGCGGCCCCGCGAGCGCGTAGTGGTCGCCCTCGTCCCGGAGCAGATTGGTCTCGATCACGGTCCGCGTCAGCTCCTCGACGAACAGCGGCACGCCGTCCGTCTTGGCGACGATCTGGTCGAGCACCGCAGGAGGTAGCGCCTTGCCGCCGCTCAGCCGGGCCACCATGGCCGCACCCTGCCGGCGGCTCAACCGGCTGATGTTCAGCGCGGTGACATGGGCATAGCGCCGCGTCCAGCGCGGCTCGAACTCGGGCCGGAACGTGATGAGGACGAGCACGGGGGCGCCTTGCACCCGGTCGACTATGAGATCGAGCAGCTCGAGCGAGGTCGGATCTACCCAATGCACATCCTCGTACAGGGCTAGGACGGGCCGCCGCGTGGCGAGGCCCAAGACCTGATTGACCAGTTCCTCGAGCGTCCGCTCCTTCTGCCGATGTGGGCTCATGTCGAGCGGCGGATAGCGCGCATCCGTCTCGAGTGACAGCAATGCCGCGAGCAGCGGGGCCACCGCGGTGACATCATCGCTCGATAGCGCAAGTAGCGCCTCGAGCTTGTCGAGCTTCGTTGCGGCGGGATCGTCCGCGGCGAAGCCGGCCGCGCGCTCCAACAGCCCGATCACCGGATGAAGCGGGCTGGTCTGATGGTGCGGTGAGCAGTAGTGGCTCAGGGCCGTATGCGGCTCATTTTCAAGTCGCCCGCGCAACGCCCGCACGAGGCGCGACTTGCCGATGCCAGGCTCACCCGCCAGCAGCACCACCTGGCCTTCACCCTCCTTGGCTCGCTCCCAATGCTCGAGCAGCAGGCCGATCTCATGCTCGCGACCGACAAGCGGCGTCAGGCCTGCCCCGTGCAGCGCTTCAAAACGGCTCTCGGCGGCGCCTTCCCCGACCACGCGCCACGCCCGCACCGGAACGGGAAACCCCTTCAAGATCTGCGAGCCGAGTTCGGCGAGCTCGAACAGCCCGCCAATGAGCTCCCGGGTGCGGGCGGAGATCACCACCGTGCCCGGCTGGGCCAGGGTTTGCAGCCGCGCCGCAAGGTTCGGCGTATCGCCGACCACCGTCTCCTCGCGCGCCGCGCCTTCGCCGATCAACTCGCCGACAACCACCCGGCCGGTCGCGATGCCGACACGGGCCGCCAGCGTCTCGCCATGCACCGATCCCAGGCTGTGCACCGCCGCGACTGCGGCGAGGCCGGCCCGTACCGCGCGTTCGGCCTCATCCTCATGGGCGCGCGGATAGCCGAAATAGGCCAGCACACCATCCCCCATGTACTTCGCCACGTGCCCTTCGAACCGCGCGATCGCGTCCGCCACTGCGCTGTGATAGGTCCGCAGGACTTCGGCCATTTCCTCCGGATCGAGCCGCGCCGCGAGCGCGGTCGAGTTGACCAGGTCGACAAACATCACGGTGAGCTGGCGGCGCTCGGCCTCGGGTGCAAGCGAGGCCTTCCCGGAGACGGCGGCGGGTGCGGCGGTGGCAGGGGTGGTCGCCGACATTGAGCCGGCGCGCAGGCCAGCAATGGCGGCGAGCAGCTTGCGGCGATGGCCGATCGAGGCGACGCCGAGCCCGATCAGATCCTCGGCCGTGAGGTCCATGAGGACCTCGGCGTCGATGTCGTTCTCCCGGAACGCATGTTGGTACTGTCCCAGCCCCAAACTAATTAGCCAGGCCCCGACGTCCATGGGCTCCTCCCGGCTCTCGTTTCAGAGTACCAGGTGCTTTAAGCCTACTGCAAAGTGGCCGGCAGGGCACGGGGAAACACCACCAGCTGACTGCACGTGAAGGGCAGCTTCTGGCAGATTGTGTTGCAAAAGTCGAAAATCGAACAGCACCAAAAATCTCGCGAAAGTTGATTTTTTGACTTCTCTGCTGCTGCGTCCCTTTTCAGCGCCACTACGGAGGTCCGTGATCAATTTTGGATGAAGCGACTTGGCCCCCTCACGTCGCCGCGCGTAAAACGGATCAGCGGCTCTAAGAATTTTCGTTCGCCACCCCAAAAAACTTTTGCAACACAATCGGCACTTTTCGGACCTCACGCGATGTCCGACATGAGTCCGGAATGCGAATCAAAGGGGAAGTCGGCCAACCACTCTGAATTATGGGTCCATAGTCACCCGGTTCCGGCGCAGGGCGTGATGCACGTCATGGTGCGGCCGTGGCGTCCATGATGGCATCGGTTCAGCCATCGGAGCACTGCCATGGATCAAGCCAAGCGGTTGAAACTGAGCGCCGTCGCTTTCACGATCTTCTGGGTCGCCGCGATGCTGTGGTGGAGCGAAGAACGCTATCCCGCCAACATCGTCATTCTGGTCATCTGTGGAGCCGTTGCAGGCTATCTCTGGTACTTCGGCATGCGCTGGGCGTTTCAACGCCCGCACCTGCTTCCGCTGAATGGCGATCACGGCGCCAGCAGCGAGACGTCGTCATGATGCGATGACGCCCTCATCGACTGCTGCTTATTTGACATGATGAACCGGGCAGGTTGGCCATGCGGGCTCTCGCCGTTCTTGCATTCGTCCGGTAGAAAGCGCGTCTTGGTGTCGACGTATGGTCTAGGCTTAGACAAGCCGAAGAGCTAACTGGCGGACCGGATGCACATGAGATTGAACGAAGTCAGTCAAATATTCCGGCACAGGGACGCCATCCACGTCGCAGCGCATCTGGATTTCAGCCGCTATGTCCGAAGAAACGTCTTCGGACCAGTGCTCCAGCGTGTTGAACGCAACGACGCGTACGGGACTGTTGTATTGGCCGGAAAGTAGATCGCCGACGATGGTTTCAACGTCGGCTTTTTCGATCTCGGTTTCCCGGTAAACCGTCCCGTTGGAAAAGCTATCAACGACAAGGTAGACGGTTTCGTCTGCCCCGTACGGTACCACACCGGGTGACCAGCCAGTGCTTGGCATAGGCGCATGTCCTGCAACTCACGCGATTCAAGCGCCATCGGGCCGCGTGGTTCCAGTTTTATTCCAGTTTTCCCGAATTAATCATGGTCCATCGCCGCTGGATGTTACAGAGCGAGCGCCAGATCAGCTCGCGCCTTCAGGCTGCGTCCCACTTCACCGGAAGATTGAGCAACCCCCGAAACGCCCAGCCGCCGATCCGCACCGGCTCGCGCTGGTCCAGCCGCAGGCCTTTCAGCCGCGCGAACAGGCTCGGCAGTGCGACGTCGGCCACCATGGCGCGGGAGGCGAACGCGCCGGCGCAATAATGCGGGCCGGCGCCGAAGGCGATGCTTTTTTGCGTATCGCGGGTGATGTCGAAACGATCGGGGTCGTTGAAGCAGGCCTCGTCGCGGTTGGCCGAGCCGAACATGAAGAACACGCGATCCTCCGGTTCGAAATCGACGCCGTGATACGTCCACGGTTTTGCGACGCGGCGCGGCGACATCTGGATCGGCGCGATCCAGCGCGCGTATTCCTCGAACACGTCGATCCATTTCGCTTTGCCATCGCGCACCAGCGCGAGCTGATCGGGATGCATCAGCAACGCCCAGGTCGCGCCTGATATCGCATCGCGCGGCTCGTTCTGTCCGCCGGAGATCGCGAGCTTGATGTTGGCGCGGATGCTTTCCATGTTCTGGCCTGAAGCCAGCAGCACGCTCAGGATCGAGGTGTTGGGGTGTTTCTTCACCACCGGAATCATGTCGTCGATCGCGGCGTCGATGCCGGCGGTTGCGGCATGGCAGCGCGCCTCGACCGCCTTGTTGCCGGTGTAATTGGCGATGCCGTCGATCATCGCCTGCGACCATGCGTCCATGTCCTGGTAGCGCATGTTGGTCAGCCCGGTGACGTCCTTCAGGCATTCGGCCGACAGCGGCAGCGCGAACGCCTTGCAGAGATCGGCGCTGCCTTGCGGCGCCAGTTCATCGAGGATGCGGTCGGCATGGGCCTGAAACTGCCGGATCCAGGTATCGCGCACCGTGCGCGGCGACACGGCGGGAAACATCGCCTGCCGCTCCGTCATGTGCGCTTCGCCGTCCTTGCGCATCATGTTGTGGCCCATCAGCACGTTCATCAGCCCGTTCGGCTGATGCGAGGAGAACACGTCGATGCGCTTCTCCTGGGTGAAGATGTCGTCGCGCCGGGTGAACACGGTCGAGCCGAGCTGCGGCACGAACGCGATCGGCGCCTCCTTGCGCATCTTCGCCAGCGCAGGATAGGGATCGGCCCAGAAGGCGGGGACGTCGATGTTGAAGTGCGGGGCGTTGGACATGATGACCTCACACCGCCCGATATCCGCCGTCGACCATCACGATCGATCCGGAGACATAGGCCGACAGGTCGGACGCCAGGAAGATCGCGGGGCCGACGATGTCCTCCGCGGTACCGGGCCGACCGAGCGGCGTGTGATCCATGAAGGTCTTCACCAGTTCCGGATTGTTGGCACGGGCATTGGCGTTCAGTGGCGTTGCGATGAAGCCGGGGCCGATTGCATTGACGCGGACGCCTTCCTTGCCGAGTTCGGCGGCGAGCGCCCTGGTGAAGCCGAGCACGCCGTGTTTGGAGGCGGTGTAGGCCGGCGAGCTCGGCGTGCGCACATGCACGAAGGACTGGATCGAGCCGATGTTGACGATGCGCCCCTTGCTCGCGCGCAAGGGTTCGAGAAAGGCATGCGTCACGTTGAAGACGCCGGTGAGGTTGATCGCGATGATGTCTTCCCAGTCGCTGATCACGGCCTCGGCCGCGCCCAGCATGCCGTTGCGGCGGACAATGCCGGCATTGTTGACGAGGATCGAGACCTGCCCGACTTTGTCGGCGATCTGCTTCGCAATTGCGACGCAATCCTCGCGTTTGCTGACATCGAGCGCAAAGCTGTCCGCATTGCCGCTGGCGTCGCGGACTTCCTTTGCCGCTTCTGCTACCGCCTTCTCGTCCCTGTCGAGCAGCACGACGCGCGCGCCCTCGCGGGCGTAGCCGAGTGCGATGGCACGTCCGATGCCGGAGCCTGCACCGGTGACGACGGCGATGTGATTTTGAAGAAGGGGCATGGGCATTTCCTCTTGCTTGATTTTGGCAGAGGATAGCAAGCGTGCCCGCTTGTACAAGTGGGAGCGGTTGTTGCAGTCCGTAGGATGGGTAGAGCGAAGCGAAACCCATCGATTTGGTGCTGGTGAGCGAAATGATGGGTATCTCTTCGCTCCACCCATCCTACGGAACTGCTATTGCACTTACAGCTTGCAGGTGCCCTTCTTGAGCATGCCATCCTTCACCGCGAGCGCGGCGGCAAATGTCGGGACCGGCTTGCTGACCGTCTTGTAATTCGAGGGGATCGGCTTGGTCGGGATGCTCTGATCCCAGACCTGGCAGACGCCGGTGCCTTCCCAGCGGATCAGGTGAAAGGCGGCTTCGGCGGGGCTGGTCGTGGCGATCGCCGTGAGCGCGAGGCCGGCGGTGGCAGCAAGGGCGGTAACTCGAAGCATGGGCAAAATACTCCTGTCTTGAAAATGCGTGGCCGCGCTCCGCAAGGGGGAATTGAGGGAGCGGGCTTCCGGCCGGGATGACCGGGCATCCCTTTGGTGTAAGCGATACGTGATTGGTTCAAACGTGCCTCACGAAAAGGCCGGCGATTCATCCTCTCGCCGGCCTTGTGTAGCCCGCATGAGCGTAGCGACATGCGGGGTTATTCAGGGTCGAGAACCCGGATTTCGCTGCGCTCATCCGGGCTACAAGAAAAATCAGAACGCGCAGGTGCCATTGCGCAGCAAGCCGTCCTTGAAGAGCAGCGCGTCACCGAACGTCGGCACTTCCGAGCCTACAATCACGCTGTAATTCCCGGGATAAGGCGCGGTCGGGATGCTCCGGTCCCAGATCTGGCAGAAGCCGGTGTCCTGCCAGCGGATCAGGTGATACGCGGCCTGCGCCGGGCTCGACGCGGCAAGTGCGGTAAAACCGATAACGGCAACGGCGCAAAGGGCAAAAATGCGACGCATCTTCAATCTCCTGTTTGGCATACGGGGCTCAGCGCCCGATCACCGATTGAGTAGCGAGGAGGGCGAGAAGGTTCAAAGATGGGAGCTGCGGAATGGGTTAGCGAAATCCTTCAGCCCTGTTACAATTTCGCTCCCCGTCGGCCGCGGAGCGATGCCGACGTCGGAGTTCAAGGAGGCCAGGCATGACGAAAACGGCAACCGGATGGCACGCGTCGCGTCGGTGGAATGACGCGAGCGCCGTGCTGACGATGCTGTGCGCGCTGGCCGCATTGTCGTTTGCATCAACCGGATCGCCGGCCGCCGCGCCGATCGCGGTCGCGGTAGCGGATTTCGATTATTTCGATACTTCCGGCGAGGTTTTGGACCAGAGCGCGGAGCACCGCGCCCGCGTGGCGTCGTTTGCCGCGTTGCTGCGCGATAATCTGGCGGCGCAGGGCGGTTATCGCGTGGTGCCGATCGAATGTCCCGATCATCCCTGCACGGCCACCAGCATGTCGCAGGACCTCTTCATCGCCGCTGCCCGCAAGGCCGGCGCGCGCCTTGTGGTCTATGGCGGCATCCGCAAGATGAGCACGCTGGTGCAATGGGGCGAAATCCAGTTGCTCGATCTCGAAGCCGAGAAACTGTTGATGCGGCGAACGGTGACGTTCCGCGGCGATAACGATGCCGCCTATCGCCATGCCGCCGATTTCGTCGGCAATACGCTGAAGGAATCCATGCCGAAGCCGTGAGCGTCATAAGCCCCTCATGGTGAAGAGCGCCAACGGGTCCGCGCAAAGCGCGGCCCGATGACAGGCTCCGCGCCGTCTCGAACCATGAGGGCCCGGTCCGTGGCCTACATCCTTCGAGACGCCCGCTCTGCGGGCTCCTCAGGATGGGGGGTTCAAGCAGGTGACGCAGTAGAGCCAATCCGCCCTACGCCTTCGTCAGTGAGGCAACAGCTTCGATCTCGATCAGCATCTTCGGGTCGGGCAGCGCCTGCACCACGCAGGTAGTGCGGGCGGGGTAGGGCGCCGGCCCGAACGCCGCCGCATACAGCACGTTCATCGTGGCGACGTCGGATGCGCGCGTCAGCAGCACGTTGACCTTGACCAGATCGCGAAACGTCGCGCCGGCTTCGTCGAGCACGCGCTTGATATTGGCGACGACGAAGCCGAATTGCGCCTCGAAACCATCCGCCAGCGCGCCCTTGTCGTCAAAGCCCGGAATGCCCGACATGAACAGCAGGTCGCCGGTGCGCGTGGCAAAGGATAGCGGCGGGGCCTTGACGCCGGCAGGCGGCGCAAAATGCTGGATCGGGGGCATGGGACACCTCGTGGATGGTTCGGTGCCTTGAAGCCTAACGCGCCGCTGCCTCGCTGGAAAGGCAGCGGCGCACGCGCTTCACGACCCGCCGATTGGTTTGAAGGTCCCGCAAGTCAGGGAAATTCGCCTGACACGAAATAGCGGGTTCGGTTGCTGTGACAGTAATGCAGTTCACAGGGCCGGGATTTTGTGTTCGTGCAATCGTGATGAAATTGTGTCGGGCGCACGGCGCGGGTCGACGCGGAGTCCGTCGCGCAGGGGCCTGAATATGCTTTGCCCCTTCCGCCGATCGGTTACAATCCGATAGTTGCGACTCAATCTGAGCCGCAAAGCCCACCCGACACTTTCTGATTTTGCAAGCCTCCGGAGATACGATCCATGAACATGCCATCCGCCCTTCGCGCCGCCGTGCTCGCGCTTGCGGCTTTTGCGGGCGTCACGCTGTCCTCCGCCGCGCATGCCGACGAAGGTTTCGTGCAGCTCACGATCTATAAGGCGGGCTGGGTGATCGGCGGCTCCGGCGGCAGCGGCGTCCTGGATTTCCGCGGGCGGCGCTACCCGCTTTCGACCGGCGGGCTCGACTACGGCCTGGTGTTCGGCGGATCGAAGACGGTGCTGCGCGGCCGCGTCAGCAACATCTATCGCCCCAGCGACGTCGCCGGCGTTTACGGCGCAGCCGGCGCGGGCCTTGCGATCGGCCGCGGCGCGCGCGCGATCGTGCTCACCAACCAGAAGGGCGCGGTGCTGGAATTGACCGGGCACCAGGTCGGCTTGATGGCGAACGCGGATCTCAGCGGGCTAGCGATCACCATGCGGTAGAAAAGAGATGGGTGGGCAAAGCGACTTGTCCGCCGTAGCTCAACGAGCGAAGGCGGAAGCGTGCCCACCATTTTGATCAGTGTCTTGGATGGTGGGCACGTCGCTTCGCGCCTTTGCCCACCCTACGGCAGGGACGCGGAGCCTTGCGATGAACCGCGAACAATTGATCGCCGCTTACTCTGCCCCGGGCCGCCACTACCACAACCTCACGCACATCGAAGACTGTCTCGCTGCGCTCGCGCGCGTCGACAATCTTTCGGCAGCCGAGCGCGAAATCCTCACCGAGGCGATCTGGTGGCACGATGTCGTTTACGATCCGACCCGCTCGGACAATGAAGAGCTCAGCGCGCAGTTGGCCGAGCAGCACGTCCGCGAGGATATCGGAGCGGAAGTCGCCCGCCTGATCCGCCTGACGAAGACGCATGACGTCCAGCCCGGCGATCGTCTGGGCGCCATTTTGATCTCGATCGACCTCAGCATCCTCGGCGCCGAGCCCGCGCGCTACGACGCTTACGCCGCCGCGATCCGGCAGGAGTTCATCCACGTGCCGGAGCGCGATTATCGCGCCGGCCGCGCCAGGGTGCTCGGGCAGTTCGCCGCGCGGCCGGTAATCTTTCCCGATGCGACCTTTGCTGCGAGATATGACCGGCAGGCCCGCGAAAACCTTGCGCGCGAGCTGGCGTCCTTGCGCTGACGATTACCTCACCCCGAGAAAATCCCGCTTGCCGATTTCCACGCCGTTGTGGCGCAAAATGCCGTGGGCGGTGGCGGCGTGGAAGTAAAAATTCGGGAACGCGAAATTGACGAGATATTGCTGGCCTTTCACCGTCATGGTGTTGCTCGGGCCGATCGGAAAGGTCACTTCGCGCATCTCGCCGCCCTCGAACTGCGCCGGCTTGAAGGCCTTCACATAGTCGACCGTCTTCGCGATTCGCTGCTGCAATTCCTCAAAGCTCTTTTCGGTGTCGGGCGTGGACGGCACTTCGCTACCGGTGAGGCGCGCGCAGGTTTTCGCGGCAAAATCGCAGACGGTCTGCACCTGGCGGATCAGCGGATACATGTCCGGATAGAGCCGTGCATTGAGCAGCACCTCGGGCTCGATGTTCTTTGCCTTGCAATGCGCTTCCGCCTTGGTGAGCAGGCCGGAAAGGCTGCCGAGAATTTGCAGGAAGGCCGGCACGGTTAGGTCGTGGAATGACATGCGATGCTCTTTTCGTGATGTGGAATGATGCCTCGGGAGGATGAGGTGCATTTCGAGATGGGGCGGCGGGCGGAAGAATGCAACGGCTGGGACGCATCCGATCGCGTCGTAGCCCGGATGGAGCGAAGCGCAATCCGGGAAATTCGCCGGTGGCGAGGGCCCCGGATTTTGCTGCGCTCCATCCGGGCTACGATTACCGCGCCGGCATTACCAGGCCGGCGGGCTGCGCCTGGACGCTGGGGCCGCGCATTCGCGCCAAGAGCTCCGCCGTCGGCCAAGAGTCCGCAGGCAGGCCGTATTTGATCTGCATCGCCTTCACCGCCGTGCGGCTCAACTGCCCCATCACGCCGTCGACCTTGCCGACATTGAAGCCGGCGCGCACCAATAAAAGCTGCAACTCCTTCAGCTCGTTGAGCGACAGTTGCACGACCGGCGCGGATGGCTGGCGCATCGGCGGGGCGCCGGCGATGCGGCTGGCGAGGTAGGCTGCGGTAGTCGAATAGATCAGCGAATTATTCCACTCGGTATAGGCCGCGAAATTCGCATACGCCAGGAACGCCGGTCCGGTGCGGCCCATCGGCAAGAGCAGCGAGGCCGGCATGTCGTCGTTCGGCAGCGGCCGGCCGTCGGGATAGGTGACGCCGAGCTGCGCGAATTTCGCGCGCGGCAGTTTTGTCGTCAGGTCAGCCTGCTCCCACGGAAAATTTTGCGGCGCGCGCACTTCCTGCAGCCACGGCTCGCCGCGCCGCCATTTCAATCCGTTGGCGATATAGTTCGCGGTCGAGCCGATTACGTCGGACGCGCTGCGCAACAGGTTGCGATGGCCGTCGCCATCATAGTCCACCGCGTAGTTGAAGTAGTGCGTCGCAAGAAACTGCGTCTGCCCGAGCTCGCCGGCCCATGCGCCGATCATCTCGCTTGCCGTGAGATCGCCGCGGTCGATGATCTTCAGCGCGGCGATGGTTTCCTTGCTGAACATCTCGGAGCGCCGGCAGTCATAGGCCAGCGACACCAGCGAGCGCAGCGCATGCAGATTGCCCAACTCGGCGCCAAAACTGCTCTCCAGCCCCCAGAACGCGGCGATCACGGCCGGCGGCACGCCATATTCCTTCTCGGCGCGGTTGAACGCGGCCGCATGCATCCGGATTCGCGCTTGCGCGTTTTTCGCCGCGGCATCGGACGCCCTGTTCCGTGCGAACTCGGTGAACACCTGGCCAAAGACGCGCTGGCCGCGGTCGCGGTTGACGATGCCCTGGTCGTAGACGAGGTAAGGTGCGGCTTCGGCCAACGTGCGCTGCGACACGCCCTCCGCAATCGCCTGCTGCTTGAGGTCGGCCAGGAAACGGTCGAATGATAGGCCGTTGTGGCAGGCGGCCGCGCGGGGCGAGGGCGCCCTCGCGACCGGCTGGCCGGGAACGCCTGCGGCCGGCGGTCTCGGTTGCACCGCCGCCGGTCGGGCCGGTGCGGGCGCCGGTTGCGCTATGCTTGCCGATGAGAATGCCAACGATGCCGCGGCGACCAGGAGAAATCTGCAAGTTGGCATCAATATCACCGCCGCAATCAGAGGAATCGTAGAGTCCCCGAGCCGTACCGTCATCAGCCCACCGCACGCTATCAGAACAATGCCGCGCCGTTGACCCGGAGCCGTTCGCCGGACAGCCAGCGCGCTTCCGGCCCGCACAGGAAGGCGACCACATCCGCGATGTCTTCAGGTTTCGCAATCCGCCCGAACGGCGAACGCTGCGCTGCCGCGGCACGCCCGGCTTCGGTACTGAGGCCAAGGTAAAGTTCGGTCTCCGTCGCGCCAGGGCTGACGGTGTTAACCACGATGCTGCGCTTGCCGAGCTCCTTCGCGGCCGCCTGGCCGAATTGCTCCAGTGCGCCCTTGGTGCCGGCATAGAGCACCGTGTTCTCATAACCTACCGCGGTCATGGCCGCCGAAATGCTCACGATCCGACCGCCATCCGCCATCCGCAGCGCGGCCTGCTGAAAGGCAAAGAACGCCGCCTTGACGTTCACGGCCACCGTCTGGTCGAACTCGACTTCGGTCACCGTATCGATCTTCGCAAACCGGGCGATGGCGGCGTTGTTCACCAGGATGTCCACGCGGCCGAATGCGGCCAGCGCCGCGTCGAATAGCGCGCGCACGGCGGCCTCGCCGTTCAGTTCCGCCTGCACCGCGAGCGCGCGGCTGCCCCCGGCCTCGATCGCAGCGACCGTCTCCTTTGCCGCGCTGTGGTTACGCGCGTAGTTCACGACCACCGATGCTCCCTGGCGGCCAAGCGCCCTAGCCACTGCGCTGCCGATGCCGCGTCCGGCCCCTGTCACGATCGCGACCTTGCCCGCGAGCCTTGCTGTCATCCGGCATTTCCCTCATCAAACGAAAGTAGCGATCTCGACCACAAATTGGCGATTCCTACCAGCCCTGCCGCCCACACAATCCCGCCTTGCGCATAGGAGCCTGCCGTATCAACCTGATCTCGCAGGCTGTTCCAACCGCTTTTCCCCGTGTAGGCTTGCCGTCTGCCCGACTTTTGAAGGTGAGCCGACAATCACTGGGGCGGGCGGAACGAGGGAGATGGCGGAAAGACCATGACGGAACTCCGATATCTGGCGCCTGGCACGCTTGACGAAGCGGTCGGCGCATTTGCGAAAGCCGGCAGCGCGGCGCGCGTCCTGGCCGGCGGCACCGATCTTCTGGTGCAGATGCGATCGGGCGCGCTGAAGCCCGGCCTGATCGTCGACATCAAGAAAATCCCTGAGCTGACGGCAATCGAACAGACCGCCGACGGCGGCTTTCGCATTGGCGCCGCCGTTTCGGGTATGGCGCTCACCGAACACAAGAATTTCGGCAAGGCGTGGCCCGGCGTGCTCGAGGCGGTCAACCTGATCGGTTCCAAGCAGGTGCAGGGCCGCGCCTCCGCCGGCGGCAATCTCTGCAACGGCTCGCCCGCCGGCGACAGCGTGCCCGCGATGGTCGCGGCCGGCGCCATTGTCACCGTGCAGGGCCCGGATGGCCGCCGCGAGATGAAGGTGGAGGACGTCCCCGCCGGCCCCGGCCGCACCAACTTTAAGCCCGGCGAGATCCTGGTCAGTTTCACGCTGCCGCCACGCCCGCCTGGATCGAGCGATGCTTACTTGCGCATGATCCCGCGCACCGAAATGGACATTGCCGTGGTAGGCGTCGGCGTCAGCCTGACGATCAAGGACGGCACCGTCACCGCCGCCCGCGTCGGCCTCGGCGCGGTGGCGCCGACCGTGCTGCTGGTGGAAGACGCCGCAAAGGCGCTGATCGGCTCAAAGCTCGACGACGCCGCGCTGGCGAAGGCCGCCGCTGCATGCTCCGCCGCCTGCCGCCCGATCGACGACAAGCGCGGCACCATCGCCTACCGCACCAAGGTGGCCGGCGTGCTGCTCAAGCGCACCGCCGTGATCGCCGCCCAACGCGCGACAGGAAAATAATTCATGGCCAAAGTTCACGTCACCACGTCAATCAACGGCGAGCCGATGGAATTTCTGTGCGAGCCATCAGATACCATGCTCGACGCGCTGCGCGGGCCGCTGGCGCTGACCGGCTCCAAGGAAGGCTGCGCGTCCGGCGACTGCGGCGCCTGCTCGATCACGCTCGACGATCGCCTGGTCTGCTCCTGCCTGATGCTCGCGGTCGAATCCGAGGGGCACGAGATCAGGACCATCGAGGGCATGGCGCAGGGCGACAAGCTTCATCCGCTGCAGCAAAAATTTCTCGAAATGGCCGCGCTCCAGTGCGGCATCTGCACCTCCGGCATGCTGGTCGCTTCCGACGCGCTATTGAAGAAAAACCCGGACCCGACCGAGGAGGAGGTCCGATTCTGGCTCGCCGGCAATCTCTGCCGGTGCACCGGCTATGACAAGATCGTCCGCGCGGTGATGGAAACCGCTGCCGAAATGCGCGCGCAATGAATTGCGGGAGATAGTTCAATGAACCTCGTCACCAACAACAAGTGGATCGGCCAGCGCACCATCAGGCCTGACGGCATGGACAAGGTCACCGGCCGCGCCCAGTTCGCCGCCGACACAACGATGCCCGGCATGATCTGGGGCAAGGTGCTGCGCAGCCCGCATCCGCATGCACGCATCAGATCGATCGATACCTCGAAGGCCGAGAAGCTGCCGGGCGTGAAGGCCGTCGTCACCTCGAAGGACATCGTCGATTTCCCGATCGAGAAGGGCGCGGTGATGCTGGGCATCCAGGATATGCGCTGGATGTGCCGCAACGTGATGGCGCGCGACAAGGCGCTGTTTCCCGGGCACCCGATAGCTGCCGTCGCCGCGACCACGGAAGCGATCGCGGCCGAAGCCTGCGCGCTGATCGAGGTCGATTATGAGGTGCTGCCGTGGTCGATCGAGATCGAGGACGCGATCAAGCCCGACGCGCCCATCCTTCACGAGTTCAACAAGTTCGACGGCAAGCCGTCCAACATCGTCGGCCGCCTCGAGCACAAGAAGGGCGACATCGAACAAGGTTTCAAGCAGGCCGACATCGTCATCGAGCGCACCTTCACCACGCGCCCGGTGCACCAGGGCTATATCGAGCCGCATGCCTGCCTGATCTCGGTCGCGCCCGACGGCAAGACCACGATCTGGAGCTCCAGCCAGGGCCAGTTCATGGTGCGCGCGATGACGGCCTATCTCACCGGCATCCCGCAGAGTGACATCCGCGCCATCCCCGCCGAGATCGGCGGCGGCTTTGGCGGCAAGACCATCGTCTATCTCGAACCGCTCGCGACCTTGCTTGCGAAGAAATCCGGCCGCCCGGTGAAGATGGTGATGACGCGCGAGGAAGTGATGCGCGCGACCGGCCCCACCTCAGGCTCGAAGAGCACGGTGAAGATCGGCGCCACCAAGGACGGCAGGATCGTCGCCGCGCACGGCACTTTCTATCTGCAGGCCGGCGCCTTCCCGGGCTCGCCGATCCGCGGTGCCGCCGGATGCAGCTTCACGCCCTACGACATCCCGAACCTGCTCTCGGAAGGTTTTGACGTCTGCTCCAACCGCTCGAAGGTCGCGGCCTATCGCGCGCCGGGCGCGCCGATCGGCGCCTACGCGGTCGAATGCGTGCTCGACGAAGTCGCCGAAGCCCTGAAGATGGACCCGCTCGACTTCCGCCTGAAGAACGCGGCGAAGGAAGGCACCAAAGCCGCGCACGGCCCGGTCTTCCCGCGCATCGGCTATATCGAGACGGTGGAAGCGGCCAAAGCTTCGCCGCATTACGCCGCGCCGCTCGGCGACGGCCACGGCAAGCTGAGGGGCAGGGGCGTTGCTTCCGGCTTCTGGTTCAACGCCGGCGGCGAATCCTCAGCCCAAGTCAACATTACCGAGGACGGCAACGTCGTCGTCACCACGGGGCATCCTGACATTGGCGGCTCGCGCGCGGGCATCGCCAACATCTGCGCCGAGTTGCTTGGCATCGACTACCGCCGCGTCTCCGTCATTATCGGCGACACCCAGACGGTCGGTTTCTCCAACCTCACGGGCGGCAGCCGCGTGCTGTTTGCGTCGTCGATGGTGGTGACGCAGTCGACCGAAAAGATCATCCAGACGCTGCGCGAGCGCGCGGCCAAGATCTGGGAGATTGATCCCGAAGCGGTGAAGTGGGAGAACGGCGCGGCGTATCCGGTGAGCCCGAACGCCGGCCAGTTCGAACCGCTGACGCTGGAAGAACTCGCCGAGAAGGCGCCGGCGATGGGCGGACCCATTGGGGCCGGCGTGCAGCTCAACACCCAAGGTGCCGACGGCGGCTTCGGTACGCACATCTGCGACGTCGAGGTCGACGTCGATCTCGGCATCGCGCGGGTGATCCGCTACACCGCCGTGCAGGACGTCGGCCGCGCCATTCACCCCGGCTATGTCGAAGGCCAGCTCCAGGGCGGCGTCGCCCAAGGCATCGGCTGGGCGCTGAACGAGGAATACATCTACACGAAAGAGGGCAAGGTCGATAACCCCGGCTTCCTCGACTATCGCATGCCGGTCTGTTCGGACCTGCCGATGATCGACTGCATCATGGTCGAGATCCCGAACCCCAAGCACCCGCAAGGTGTAAAAGGCGTCGGCGAAGTCCCGCTGGTGCCGGTGATGGCCGCGGTGGCCAACGCGATCTACAACGCGCTGGGAAAACGCTTCTACGCGCTGCCGATGTCGCCGCCGAAGGTGCTGGAGAAGCTGGACGAGCCGACGCGGCAGGCGGCGGAGTAGTTCTCAATTCGTAGGGTGGGTTAGCCGAAGGCGTAACCCACCGTTCTTGTCACGACAGCGGGCGGATCACGTCTCGCAAATCCGCGATGCGAGTACCAATCTCGGATAGGACTATGACTATCTATCAAATGGTGCCGCCGCACCCGCCCTTCGACTACGGCTCATCTGTTCGCGTGAGCGCGACGCCGAACCCCTATGAGTTCAGCCAAGGTTCGGTTTGTGGTTTTCGGACAATTGACGATCCGTCGGTGGCCGAAAAGCGAGGTGTCGCTGTGGGAACAGTGTGCGTGCTTGTCGAGAATGAATCGGGTCTGGCCATCGAAATGTTGGCTAGTGATCTGGAAATTGTATGATGCTGTTGGGTAGGGTCGGTCAGCAAGCGTAGCCCGGATGAGCGAAGCGATATCCGGGATTTTCGTTATCGTTCCCCGCATATCGCTGCGCTCATGCGGGCTACTCGCTGGCAACGCCAATGAACGCTGTCCTTCCCTTCCGCACCATGGCGTACAACAACGCCTGGGCAAACCACCGTCTGCTCACCGCCTGTCTTGCGCTGTCGCAGGATGAATTCACCGCGAAACGAACCGGCTTCTTTCCGAGCCTGCGCGCCACGCTCAACCACATCCTGATCATCGATCGCTTCTACGTCGACGCGATGGAAGGCGGCACGCTCGGACCGGCTGCCTTTGCGAACGACGAACCCTGTGCAACCGTTGCCGCGCTGAAAGAAGCGCAGGCCGCAGTCGACCAGCGCTTGCTCAAGGTCGTCGAAGCGCTCGACGCCGCCGGATTGCAGCGTATCGTCTCAGTGCATCGGGAAACCTCCATCCAGCGCGAGCGGATGGACCGCCTGCTCCTGCATCTGTTCCAGCATCAGGTGCATCACCGCGGCCAGGCGCACTGCATGCTCAGCGGCACGTCGGTGAGCCCACCGCAACTCGACGAGTTTTTCGCGGTGGGTGAGGCGCCGCTGCGGGCGGCTGAATTCGCGGAGCTGGGTTGGACGGAAGAGCGGGTCTGGGGCAACTCGCAACGCTTGACGTGAACACCCGTAGCACGGATGAGCGAAACGATATCCACGGGAGCGCGTCCCGATTCTCGTATGCCGCTGCGCTCATTCGCGCTACTTGCTGCCTGCAAGTTCGACCGGGCATGCTCGGACCGCAGGTAAATCACCAAACTCTTTGGCAAATCCGGTAGCTTCGGACGTCTAGTCACAAGCCATCTTGGGGGAAGAAAAAGGTGGGTATCAGAGTTTTCGTGTTCGATGAGCGCGCTGCGTTGGCGCAGGCCGATTATTGCGACTGGATCATGCGCGAGATCAAGGGCGCCCCAAAGGGCGACTGGGACAAGCCAGGATCGTCTTCGCCTCGTCTACGAAAATGGTTTGACGACATGTGCCGTTCCTTTCCGTTGATAGGGGATGCACATCCGGATGACCCCTACAGTACGGAGTATTGCTTTTATTGGAATGTAATCGACGTGATCTTTGCGGGCTCAGCTGGGGAGGAGGGGGTCCTGCACGCCTGGAGACTTGCCGGGAAACACGGTCTGCGTCTCTTGGTCGGCGAACAGTTGCTACCCCGGAAGCCACCGAAGGGAGCGCGGGATTTCCATATCTCGGTCCTAGATGGGGGGAGGCCCAGATCTGGGCTAGCGCCCAACATGTGCTTCGTCGTGTTTGATCCTGACATCGAGCATGTTGCTCCCGGCAAAGCGAGGACATGGATCCTTGAACGGCTTGAAGCGGAGCCATGGAGCAAGGATCAATCAGTTCTGACGGGAGATAAGCTGACAAGATGGATCGATCAGTTTGCGGCTCGCAATCTGGATCCACTGATTTCGGAGATGCGATTTTATCGTGATCTCATCTTCATTCGAGTTGATAGAAGGAATGGCAGCTCAATGATTTCACCGACGATGGAGCTCTCGCACAAGCTTAACTTGCCATTTGAAGTTTACGTGGATCTCGGTTAGGCAAACGCGCAGGACCTCCTATCCGCGGTCAAGGTGGCTAACAAGCGTAGATGGGGTAACGGGCCGGCCGATCGAGCCGCACGCTCGCTACGGCGCGATTTGAAAGCGCGCTCGCGTGCGGCTTTGCCGGGAGGCGGTCGTCCCTCAAACTGATGGTGTCAAAAACCGGAGTCGGGCAAGCCCGCTCCAAGCATCATCGAGGGACGACCATGTACTACTATGCCGGA